>CAVHKW010000016.1:0-7791 GCA_963636745.1 uncultured Oscillospiraceae bacterium
CGAACCGAAAGATGCTATCTCACGAATTGTTGCACATCTGATCAAAAAAGCTTTCTCTTTCAATTCGTCAAGCTTTTTATTTTCCATATACACCTCCTCAGCGTAATTCCGCTATTTCCTTTTTTTCTTCCTCTGTTAAATTCTCACACTTGATTATGTGAGAAAAAACAGTCAGCTTTGCAGCCTGCTCGAGGCACTCCAGTCTGTCGAAGGCTCCGAGAAGCGTGCCAGAGAGAGTAATTGCACCGTGATTTTCCAATAGTAGTGCATTCGCTCCGTCCTTTACGGCGTCCCTTACCTTCACGGCAAGTTCCTTCGTTCCCATTCTCGCATATTCAACTTTCTTCACATTATCCAACAGATACCAGCTCTCTGCAATCAATGATGTATTTATCGTCTCTCCCGAGGCGCTGAAAAGACAGGAGAATGTCGGGTGGGAGTGGCAGACTGCATTACAGTCTTTCCTCTCGAGATAGATAAGGCGGTGCATCTCGCTCTCGATACTGAGCTTCTTGTCCTTTGTCATATTCTCACCCGTCTCGATCGAGACAAGTGCGATGTCATCCATCTTGAGCGATGCTTTGTCGAGGCCGGATGGTGTGATTGCCATCAAGCCGCCGACTCTCATACTTATATTCCCGCCTGTTGCCGTCGTAAGGCCCCTCTGGTAGGAGCGTGCCATAAAAAGTGCAACTTCTCTCTTAGCTTCTTCTATGTTCATAGTGCCGATTCTATCACAGTAAAAGAGTAAAATATATTAATATTTTGAAAAGAGGCAGAGAGAGAAAAAGCACACGGCTTCTTGTTACTATTCATCTCTTTATCTATAATGCTCCTTGTCTGGAGATATTTACTATGAGAATGTCAAAAATGTTTGCAAAAACCCTCAGAGAAGCCCCCAACGGTGCCGACACAAAGGGATACGAGAATCTTCTCAGAGCAGGCTTTATACGTCAGCTCGGTGCGGGTATTTTCACCCTGCTTCCATTCGGAATGAGGTCAACCAAGAAAATAGAGGCCATTATACGTGAAGAGATGGATAGAATCGGGGGACAGGAAATCCTCATGAGCGTGGTAAACCCGGCAGACATATGGAAAGAGACCGGACGCTTCTACTCCATCGATAAGGAGATGGGACGTTTCAAGGATCGTAACGGCAGAGATATGGTTCTTGCAATGACAAACGAAGAGACTGTCACGGACTGTGCAAAGGGCGAGATCGATTCTTATAAGCGTCTTCCCGTCATGGTCTATCAAATACAGACGAAGTGGCGAGATGATCCGCGTCCGAGAGCCGGTTTGATAAGAGTAAGAGAATTCACAATGAAGGATGCATATTCCTTCCATTCTTCCCAGGAATCACTCGACGAGGCTTATGCAGATCAATACAGGGCATATTTCAGAATCTACCAGCGCTGTGCCCTCCCGGCAATTGCAGTCGGTGCAGACACAGGAATGATGGGAGGAAAGATCAGCCATGAATATATGTATCTCTCTCCTATCGGGGAAGACACAATCATAACATGCTCCGCCTGCGACTATACGGAAAACAGACAGGTAGCCACATTCAGGAAGGAATACTTCACGGGAGATCTCAAACCCCTCGAGAAGGTTTCCACACCGGAAAGCAAAACAATAGACGACCTTGCCTCCTGCCTCAAGATCGACCCGAGAATGACTGCAAAGGCTGTCTTCTATGTCGGCTCATTCATCGATGACAAGACAGGAGAGGAGACAGATAAGCTTGTCACTGCAATAATCAGAGGAGACTACGAAGTCGAGGAGAATAAGCTCACAAAGGCTGTCAAGGCAAATTCATTAAGGCCCGCACACGAGGAGGAGATAACAGCATTCGGCATGGTTCCGGGCTTTGCATCCCCCATCGGCGCAAAGGACGGCTTCATACTATGCATAGACGACTCTGTTGCAAAGTCGAACAATCTTGTTGCAGGCGCAAACGAGAGCGGCTACCACTACCTTAATACAAACTACGGTCGTGACTACAAAGGCGGAATCGTCAGCGATATCGCATCGGCAAGAGAGGGATATACATGCCCGAAGTGTGGAGGCAGACTCAAGTCGAGTAAGGGAATCGAGATCGGAAACATCTTCCAGCTCGGAACAAGGTACTCCTCTGCTCTCAACTGTAACTACCAGGATGAGAACGGTGTCCAGAAGCCCGTACTCATGGGATGCTACGGCATAGGAGTGGGGAGACTCCTCGCATGCCTATGTGAAGAGTACAGTGACGAGAAGGGACTCTGTCTTCCTATGACGGTTGCTCCATACCAGATACACTTCGTATCGCTTGTAAAAGATACTGCAGTTGCAGAAGAGATCTATGAAAACCTAGAGAAGGCGGGAATCGAAGTTCTCTACGACGACAGAAAGGAGACAGCAGGCGTCAAGTTCGCAGATGCCGACCTCATCGGAATCCCGATCAGAATCACACTCGGTAACCGTTCATATAAAGAAGGAAAGGTTGAAGTCAAATACCGCAGAAGCGGAGAAGAGACAACGTACATGATCTCAGACCTCGCAGATGAGATAAAGAAAGAGATTGCAGCCGAAATCGATAAGATCAATTCGGCGGTTGTCGACAAGGAGTGGAAGCGCTCGTAAAGACCGACGTCTTATCTTATAAAGAGGGGCGACCCTCTTTTTTTATGGAGTAAATATGATCAAAAAGAAAGAAATCGAACTGGATGAATGGCTTATCATCCTATCTGTAACATATACCGTCATCGCCGTGACTATGAATATCTTCTGTATGAAGGCCCTCTCGTTCGGAACGGGCATCATAATATGTGACGGCGGTCTTTTAATAAGCTGGGGAACATTTTTAATAAGTAATGTAATAATCGAAGTATGGGGCGAGGAGAAGAGCAGGACGATCATAAATATCGCAACCGTTGTCTCTTTCTCGGCAATGCTCATCGGACGACTCATTGTTTATATCCCAACACTCGATGAATACTCGGAGCAGGCTCAGGCTTTTGCTATGATCTTCTCGAACGGCCCGAGAACAATCATCAGCAGCGCAACTGCATTCTGGTGCGGGAACCGCATCAATGTCCACATCATAGCAGTCATGAAGGATAGGCTGAAAGAAGAAAAGAAGATGAACAAGGTCCTCTTCTTCATCAGGGCATCATTCTCGACCCTGATCGGACAGTTTGTCGACAACGCCATCTTCTCGACTCTGGCTTTTGCACCTATAGGCCTCTCGGTCTATGAAATGCTCTGGAAGGACATATTCACATCTATTATCTCCCAGACAATAATCGAACTTGTCGTTGAATCGACATTCGTCCCCATCATCACGATTCCTCTTACATCAAAGATACTCGCGAGGAAGGCGAAAGAGGAGAATGCGGCATAAAAAACGGGAGGCTCTCAACCTCCCTGACAAAAGATAAATCTCTTAGTTGGCACCGAGTGACTTCAGAAGATTTACAATGTAAGTCTTCTTTACAGCCTTTGCATACTCGAGGACAGAGTGTCCCTGATAGTCTGTTGCGTTGATATCGGCACCGCTCTTGATAAGCTGGGTTGTGATCTTTGTCTCATCGTTTGTGTTGACTGCAAGAATGAGAGCAGTCTCACCGAGGTAGTTCTTGCACTCGAGATCAGCACCTGCCTCGAGGAGAGTCTCGATGACCTTGGGGTTCTTTGATGAGTTTGCAGCAAGGTGAAGTGAGTTTGACTTATACTTCGGCTCGCACTCTTTAATATCGCCGCCATCTGCGATGAGTTCCTTGAGAACAGCGACGGAGTGGTTGTACTGGCTTGCAAGCATTACAGGGCTCAGTCCCCATTCATTGTGACAATTCACATCGGCACCCTTGTCGATGAGTTCCTTGATCTCTCTGGCTTTAGTAGCTGTGACTGCTGCCTGGAGCAGTTTCTTATTTATAGGTTCGTTCGTTTTTGACATTGTTTTGTCTCCATTAGCTAAATAATGCTTGACAATTATTTTTTTGTAAATAGTTAAACCCGATTTTTTTTCAATTATTTTTAACTTGTTAAAGAAGATACAAAGCCGATGTTAAGAAAACTGCATCTTTACCCATTTCATTCGGGCTCTTCTTATCACATAAGTTTTCACAAGTCAGGTGAAGATGACTAACAGAGGTATGTGGAATCTCACATCCCTTTTCGTTCTTGAGAAAAAATGATTAGTCGTTATAATGAAGCTATGTTGGATATAGATATAATCAGAAAAGTACCGAAAGTAGAATTACACGAACATCTTGACGGCGGGTTGAGACCCGAAACGATCATTGAACTCTCTAAGGAACGCGGAATAACTCTTCCCTCCTATGATAAGGACGAGTTGAAATCCTGGTTTATTGAGGGTTGCGAGAAGAAGTCTTTGACTCTATATCTTGAAACATTCAAATACACGACAGGCGTCATGCAGGATAAGGATGCTCTCTACAGAGTCGCTAAAGAAGAGATTCTCGACCTTGCGAAAGAGAATATCGTATATGCAGAGATCAGATTCGCACCGGCGCTTCATACACAGAAAGGCCTCAATCTAGAAGAGGTTGTAACTACAGTTCTCAAAGGGCTCGATGCCGGAAGGAAAGAGACGGGAATCGAATACGGCCTCATACTCTGTGCAATGCGTAACGAAAGCCCTCTCAATTCACTCGAGATAGCGGAGCTTGCCGTCGCATTCTCCGACAGAGGCGTTGTCGGCTTCGATCTTGCTGGAGATGAATGCGGACACCCTGCAAAGAGACACATAGATGCTTTCAACTACATCAAGAGCAAGAATTTCAATATAACAATTCACGCAGGCGAGGCATTCGGACTCGAGTCCATATGGCAGGCTATCCAGATATGCCATGCAGACAGAATCGGCCACGGCACAAGACTCATCGAAGATATGACAATCGAGAACGGAGAGATCATCAAGATGGGAAGCCTTGCAAACTATGTAGTTGACAAGAGAATACCGCTTGAGATGTGTCTGACAAGCAATGTCGGAACAGGCGCCGTATCATCATATGACGAGCACCCCTTCCCGCTCTTCTACAAGAACCACTTCCGTGTATTCCTCTGTTCCGATAACCGCCTTATGAGCAACACGAATCTCACTAAGGAGATGCAGATTGCAGTAGAGAAATACGGAATGGAGCTCAAGGACCTCGAGAAGATCACGATAAATGCAATGAAGAGTGCATTCATTCACCACAGCGAGAAGCTCGATTTAATATATAATGTGATAAAGAAGCAATATGCCGATATACGCTACGAATACGGTCTTTGAGGCTACTTCCACTCGGCTTTGAGGAGTCTCAGCTTCATGAGTATCTCACGCTTCTTCTCGCTTCGGGCGAAGAAGAATACTTCCGCCGCCTCCCATATCGCAAATCCGCCTATGATATTCACAGTGTCGAAGAATATGCGCTCATTGAAACCTTCAAGAATATATGAGAGGGTGAGAACGGCAGTACCGAATATAAGGAAGGAGAGTATTTTGACCATAATGGTTCTGTACTCTCTGAGATCCTTTTTAATGGCAAGGGAGAGGTAGTTCGAGTAAACCTTCCTCACCCTTTCCGGATTATCAACCTCCGGAAGGACTATCCTGAGTTCCTCTGTCGACGATGATGATATTTCATAGAGGTAGTCGATTATCTCGGATGACGGGAGATCTTCGTTGATACTTGAGAAAAGCTCTGTTGATGTGACGGTCACATCGAGCTTCCCGTCATTGTAGAGAAGTACATTCCTTACGGGTTTAGCCCTTCTTATCTCCTTCACGGTCTTACTGAATTTCATTGTTGTAGTCCCCACTTTTTAAGAGGATTCATCCTCATTCGTATAATTGAGTAAAGAAGAGCAAAGAAAAGACCGTAGAGATGCACAAGGTGCGCTGTCCCGTCGGAGGAGAACATGCTGAAGAATTCAATCAAAAAGTACAAGCCGACAAGAATCGGAGCTCTCATCGGTATTATTCCCAGAACCAGGACAAGGGCATTCGGAAAGACGACTGAAAAGAGAAAGAGAAGTCCGTATACGGCACCAGATGCGCCGAGCATTATCGTGTAATACATACCGCTGTACCAATATGTAAAGTAGGATGCAATACCGGAGAGAGTACCGACGAGAATATAAAAGAGAATGAACTCCTTCGATCCTACAGCCCTCTCGATTGCCGGGGCAAAGATAAAGACGGCGAACATGTTAGAGAAGAGATGCCAGAAGGAGGCGTGAGTGAACATATATGTAAAGAACTGCCAGTAGTAGTGTTTGTATCGTATATATACGGGAACAAGCGATGTATAATAAATAAGCGTTGGAAATAACTGCTGGGCCAGGTAAACGACAACGTTGATGATTATTATGTATAACCACGCATTCACCATACTATACTTGAATTGTCTGTTGATTATTGAATTACGCACCCTTCGATTATAACAACTAAGGAAAAGAATGTTTAGCCACCTCCTGAAAGAGGAAAACATGTCCGAACCTTCAGCTCTCATCGGCTGCAACGCTCACAACGGCGCCCGCGAGACCATTGAATGACCACTCTATTAACATAATCCAGGTACCATGCATAGAGGCTGGAGTGGCCACCATCTTCATAATTGGCCCAATAGCTGCTGTCTCTGAAATTTTCGACTCCTTTCCTATATAGCTTCAACTCATACTTACACGGAACAAACCAGTCAATCCCGACGTCGATTTTCTTTTTCCACTCAATAGAGTGTTTTGTCAATAAATTTAAAAATTGACAAAACGCTTACACAGGCGGATATTTTGTAAGCATGTAGTCAAAAAAAGAGAAAATTGACAATGTGCTTAAGGTGTTGAAGATGTGGACAGAGAAGGCGTCAGCAGAATTATCAGAGAAAAGAACATATTCAAGGGAGGACCTTTTCTATGTAATTAAGAAAGAGAGGCCGGATCTGAGAGACGCAGCATTCCGCTGGATTCTTTACAGTTTATTAAAACAGAAGAAATTATTTAAGATTGGATATGATACATATACTACAGCTGGAATAAAAGTGTTACCACAATATAAACCATTCTATTCACAAGAGGCAGAAGCTTTGAAGGATAAGCTGAAGCAGCGTTTCCCGACTGTGTCATATGTCATATTTGAAAGTGTACTTCTCAATGAATTCCTGAATCACCAGATTGCCCAGAACACGATATATATCCAGGTTGAAAAGGATGTAAGCTCTTATATATTCGAATATCTTAAAGAAGAATATCAGAAGAGCGTATTGTACAATCCTTCAAAAAAGGAATTCGACAAATACTGGCTTAGAGACTGCGTTGTGGTATTGGATTTAATAAGTCAGTCTCCGCTGTCTGCAGATAGTCCGCATGAAATGACAATGGAGAAAATGCTTGTTGATATCGTTGCCGAAAAAAGCATGGCGGCAACATTCAGTCCGTCGGAAATTCCATTCATATATGATAATGTTATAAACAGCTACCGTGTTGATATTAAGAAAATGAAGAGATATGCAGGGCGGAGAGGAAAGACCACGCTGATAGAGAAATACACAGGAGGAGCGGAATAGATGTTATCAAAAGAGATGTACAAAGCCTCGTATATTGATGATCTGCATAAACGTACAGGCAAGCTCCAATGCTTCGAGAGTTCTATATCTTTCGTCATCCATGCTGGCCGGCTCAAGCTCCATCTTGAAGATTAACGACGCCTTTGTATATTCAGGGCAGAAAATTGACCTTCCGAAACCGAAAAGTTTCGACCTGTGCGGATGACCTGACAGCTGCCTAATCCTTATATATAGACAACCA
>CAVHKW010000017.1:0-8562 GCA_963636745.1 uncultured Oscillospiraceae bacterium
TTTCAGAAATCTTGAAAGCAAGAGTACTTTCCAGCAAATGTACCCTGTTGACAGGAGCAAGGCAGACAGGGAAGGCAACTCTCATAACACACATGTTTCCCGATTACAACAAAGTCAGCTTTGACGACAGTTTGACGCGTGTCCAGGCTAAAGAAGAGCCGAAACTCTTTTTTCTGAACAACCCATGTCCTCTTTTCATTGATGAAGTGCAGAAAGAACCGGCTGTACTCGAAGAGATAAAACTCAAGGTTGACGGGAGCGGAGAAAGAGGACAGTTCATATTCTCGGGTTCCCAGAAACTGGAGGCGATGAAAGGAATCAGCGAAACACTTGCAGGGAGAGTCTCTTTATGCGAGCTCTCGGGACTATCGCTGAGGGAAATCCACGCAATAGACTTCAACAGACATTTTGTCCCGACAGACGATTACATCAATCAGCGCGGGAAGGAAATCAGAAAGTATGAAAATATCTGGGAAATCATACATAAAGGTTCTTATCCGGAGCTGTATGACATTGAACGGGACAGAGAGGGTTTCTACTCCTCATATGTTGCTACTTATCTTGAAAGAGACGTAAACAGTCTTATAAATGCCGACAGTATTGCATTCACCAAATTTCTTACAGCAGTTGCCGCAAGGACCGGAGAAATTCTCAACTATGCCAATATTGCTTCCCAGGTGGGCATAAGCGAGCCGACAGTCAAGGTATGGATATCTATTCTGGAAAGAACCGGAATCGTCTACATCCTTCAGCCTTATTCAGCAAGCGCTCTCAATCGTGCAATCAAGGCTCCGAAGATTTACTTCAGGGACACAGGTCTCGCCTCATACCTCACAAGATGGCTCACACCCGACGCTCTCAAAAACTCTGCAGTGGCCGGGAACATGTTTGAAACCTTTGTTGTATCCGAAATACTTAAATCATACTCGAATGAAGGAATGAACTACTCCTTCAGTATCTTCTATTACAGAGGAAAGGATAAAAACATAAACTCCGATAATGAGATAGATCTCATAATAGAGGAAAACGGTATCCTATACCCTGTAGAGATCAAAATGACGGGAAACCCGAGAGCGGATATGAGAGCAACCAATCACGTATTGGACAAAATCCAGGTGAAAAAGCGGGGGCCGGGTGTGATTCTTTGCCTTATCGATAAGAAGGCTTACCTGAGGGAGAACCTGGTTGCCCTGCCTCTGGAATACATTTGACCCGGAAACTCTCTGCCGGCTGAAAGATACTCACACGCAATTTCTGATCGTGACGTCTCATAATAGTCGACGTGTGGGTTTACTTCACTAACCAAGCCAAAATCTATCTCAAGCGTCAAAGTAGTCTCCTGACGCCAGAGCTTCGTGCTGTAGATTCCCCGTATCTCCTACAATCTATTGTCAAACCTACAGAGTTCCTCTTTCTAACTATATAGAAGATATTTCTACGCTTATAAGTGCGTATAATAAGGTTTTCTACCATTTGTATACATGCGCATAATAAGGATTTTTGACGATTTTTATATTGCGCACTGTTGCAATTTCCTATATATTAAGATTATAATTTTATCAGGTGGAAATAATGGTGCTTTTCAAAAGAAAAATCTACTCTTCTCTCCTCAAATGGAAAAACGAATGCAATGGAAACAGGGCTCTTTTAATAGAGGGGGCGCGCCGCGTTGGAAAGAGCACGATCGCAGAAGAATTCGCAGAGAATGAATACTCCAGGCACCTGATTATCGACTTCGCAAAAGAAGATGATGTCGTTAAGGGATACTTCAGAAAATACGTTAATGACCTCGACACCCTCTTCATGCTGCTTCAGGCACACTACGGAGTGACACTCGAGAAAAGAAATTCCCTGATCATCTTTGACGAAGTACAGATGTTTCCACAGGCTCGTGCCGCTGTCAAATATCTTGTAGAGGATGGGCGCTACGACTATCTGGAGACGGGTTCCCTTATATCAATAAGGGAGAATGTGAAAGATATTGTAATTCCATCCGAAGAAAGGTACATCTCCATGTATCCGATGGACTACGAGGAGTTTGCATCTGCTCTCGGAGAAGAAGAATTGACAGGATACATAAAGAGATGCTTTGAAGAGAAGATTCCGCTGGAGCGCTCACTCCACGAAAAGGCGATGCTCCTTTTCAAGGAATATCTTCTTGTCGGCGGTATGCCGATGGCTGTGTCGGCATACATCGAGAACAATAAGAGTATGGAAAAGGCCGATATCGAGAAGCGCGATATCCTTTCTCTTTACCGTGAAGACATAATGAAAATCAAAACACAGTACAGAAGGAAGGTGCTCTCCATCTATGACAGGATTCCCTCACTTCTTTCCAGACATGAGAAACGGGTTGTTTTCAAGGAAATCAAAGACTACTCCACCGCTGACGCATATGAAGAAACATTCTTCTGGCTCTCTGATTCCATGATATGCAACGAATGTTTTCTGACCAATGACCCGAACATAGGCCTCTCGTTGAATGAGCACAGAGCATATATCAAATGCTACATGGGCGATACCGGTCTTCTTGTCTCACACGCCTTTGACGAGAAGGCCATCCTCGAGGAGAATGTATATAAGCTTATCCTCGGCGACAAGCTCTCCCTGAATGAAGGAATGCTCTACGAGAATGCAATTGCCCAGATGCTTACGGCAAACGGGCATAAGCTCTACTTTTATACGCATTATTCAGAAGAGAAGCACCGTAATGACATAGAGATAGACTTCCTGATTACGGGATGCGGTAAACTCAATTACAAGATCTACCCGATAGAGGTGAAATCGTCAAAGAAATACACAACAACATCGCTCGATAGATTCAGGGAGAAATTCAAAGACAGAATAGGCGGAAGCTATATAATCCACCCGAAAAACCTCTCCATTAAGAATGGAATTGTCTTAATCCCTCCTTATATGACATGGCTGCTGTAGACTCTCGTCTATTCTCATTCTGCTTTGATTCCATAGGCGGGAGAATGTCATCCCGGGTAACCTGTCCTCAAAAATCCCTGCTCTCTAACGCTTTCTTGAGAAGCTCTTCTATCACCTCTTTTCTCTCCGCAAAAGTTATAACCTCTTTCATGGAGTCATAAACGTTGAGAAGTCTCGGGAACATACGCCAATCCCCCTCCCCTTCATCATATGCACGTGCCATGATGCGGAATGCCGGAACAGTAAGATCCTTCACGCCGATATTGCTCTCATTCACTGTTTTCATGAAGTTGACGTAATATTCCTCGTCGTGGTACTCATCGGGACGGCAAACAATCAACGAATTGAAGAGGCAGATGAATCTGTTGATGTCAAAGAGCTCATCCTCTGTAAGAAGTATTCTCCCCGAGGTCTTCTTCGGCTTATAGACAAAGCTGTCGTAGAGAGAGAGCGCATATTTCGGGGAGAGCGGAATGAATATGACAGCACCGTTTTCACAAAATGAGGTATCAAGCCCTCCCTCGGAGAACGCGAAGAAGTTCATCACAACAAGAGGTGTGCATCCCAGAATGAAAGACGAACCCTCCGGTGCTTCCAGAAGGATCGGCGTCAAATCATACATATAAGGGGCCATGAAGGACGACGTAGCCAGCACTTCGGCAAGGGCCTCGGTGTTACGCGGCATATTAATACTGTCTTGAAGGGTTTCAAACCTCTTTTTGTCATCTCTGATTTTCGCTATTTTCCCGTCGTCATCCATTATCATACGGAATAGTCTCCACCAGCTGAGTGGGTTGGAATAGAAAAGCATGGAGGCAAACAAGGCAATATCGCGGGACATGGAATCAAGAAGAGCGTAATCGCCGCTCTCGACTTTCAAAAGGTTTTCCTCAAATTTCTTCTCGTCAAAGAGAGCCTTCTGCTTGATTTCACCAGATCTGCCTTTGATGATATATCCTTCCCGGAAAATCTCCCTGTAGTCTTCTCTTTCCACTCCCGTGGCGGATTGGGAAATTGAGCTGACCGACTTGCCGTCAACACTCCACTTTGATGTAATGAAATCAGGAACGTAAGCATATGAATATTCTTTGCTCTTCATCTTGTCCTCCATATCTTTCTTCCCCATTTTGAATGATTGATTGAACTCGTGCAAGGGCCCGGCGGAAAGAACGAAAAGAAACAAATATCTTTGTACTCTCCTTCTCTTCAAGTATCATAAGAGAGGGAGATGTCCATGAAAGAAGACAATTCAATTAAGAAGACTGTCGATATCCTGAGAGAGCTCATATCGGAAAGAGGGTACGATTATATCTATAACGACGCCTACAGTGTCCATCAGACACTGATAGATGAAGGGATAGACAAAAGAATCTGCGATGTAACCCTCTATGCGCTTGTGAGCGGGACGGCGAGAGACAACAAGAGCGACATCGAGGATGAGGTGTACTTCAACCTCTATCTCAAAAACAAGATGGCGGATGCTGTTCTTGAGATATTCTCCTCCCTCTATGACGAAAGAATCCTCTCCTCAATGAAGAAAGAAGAATACAAGGGCTTAAGGGAGTTTCTTTCGAAAGAATGGGATATCAAGAGCAGCGGCAGTGCGACATGGCGCTACAAAGGCGGAAGCAGCACCGACTACTCCTATACATTCACCATGACGGTGCGCGTCATAGATAAAGACATCGTTAAGAAGGAAATGGAGAAGAAACTCTCCCGGAACCCTTTCCTCAAGGCAGAAGATATACGCCTGTATTATGAGAAAATGATTGATGAGTTCATCTTTTCCAACTTCGATGAGTATTGCACAAGTGACGACTACTACCCTCCTGTCGTGGAAGACTTTTTCGCGGAAATCGATGATGACCTTGACGAGGTTCTTTCCGATCACGGGCTGGAGATGATAGACGACGATTACAACTACCGCGAGAGCGATATCTACTGGTGATGGAGACAGAAGAAAATGACGATAAGAGAGACTATCAAACAGAAGAACAGAGAGTTCTCGGAAGATGAATATCTGAGAAAACAAATGTGCCGTGAAGTCTTCACCCAGGACGCAACTGAACGCAAGATTAGAGCTGCAGAGTATTTTGCACCAATTCTTAAAGATAAGTTCGGAGAAAAGTATCCTCTTCTCGACTGGGAGGAGGAGAGCGTAAATCTCGCGATGCTCTGTTATTACGGCCCGGATGATTTGAACCAGGACATCCCGATCGTCCCCGCCATCGCAATATTCACGGCAGACAGCATCTTCCGCTCGGAAGAAGGAGAGGAGAAGTTAAGGAACATCAAGACCCTCATGGATGAAGAAACCGTCTTCGACAGGGTGAACGAGGACGTGGAGGATAGTTACTATAAATATTGCGAAATCGACGCTGTCCACCCCTTCTATCCGCCAAGCCTTATTGAAGATCTGGAAAGCTACATCGCTTTCAGAGACGTCGACTTTATAAACTACTCCAAAACCAAATCGGTGAAATACAAATCTTACTCATTTGTGTGCAGTTCATATACTGCCTCCCTCAAAAAAGAGAAGAAAGAATCAGAGATAAGAAAAATCTTCGACTCCATTATGGATTTGATCCCCGGGAAAGACAAAGACGAGGCAATAGAGGAGTACAGGAAGCTTTTCTTTGCTCTTATCGACTGTTATCTGGAGACAAGGGAGAATATAAAGAAAGGAAAGAAGAAACTCGAAGGGAGGATGGAGAATCTTAAGTACAGCCTCCAGGAGGAGCTTACAGCTGACAAGGAGCAGCCGGACAAAGAGAGAAGCATCGACTGCATTAACCGTATACAGGATATAGGGCATGAACTCGACAGACTCGATTTCATCTCCAATAATCTCAACGACAATTATGCCATGGGGCTGTATTCAACTACATCATTCATAGACAAATACACAAGGCCTTTCGGGAATATACCACCCTTCGATCCTTACAAGGTCATTGCAGGTTACTTCTTTCTTCTTGAAAGCGGCGACAACTATGCGTGGCTCCTCGGTTCATCCCTTGCGCCCGTCGGGTTTGCCGGATATCGTCTTCCCTGGACAGATATGACAACGACGGAAGATGTAAGGAACGAGCTTAGTAAGAAATTGAACAAGCATTATTGGGATAACGATGACATATATCTTCCAACGATCAGGAAAGAATCAATCGGAATCGAGGACGACTACATTCCGGACAAAATCAGCATAGCGAAAGCTGTCTATATACTCACAGATACAGTACCTCCCCGCTTCAATATCGAAGTACCGCAGACGGAAGACCTGAGAAACGAGCTCGGGGACGAGATGTACAGAAAGTTCGAGAATTTCCTGAACTTCACCTACACAACCAAAAACAAGCTGGATGACACATCGAAACTGAGTTCGTGGCTGGAAGATATCAAGGACCACAATGCTCTTACTAACGAACTTGATGCCGTGAAGTCGAGACTCAACGCAGTTGAAAGCGAGAAGGATGAACTCGAAAAGAAGGCTTCTCTCCCACCTGATATTCATCTTCTTGAAGAGATAGAGTCTCTCAAGGACAAACTCGAGACTCTCAACTCCGCCCTCATCAAGGAAGAAGCGGGAAAAGAAAAGATGCGTCGTGAATTCGAAAGGGAGAAAAGAGAGCACAGGAGCCGGGAAGAAGAGCTCTATTCATTGAGGGAACTTCTCTTCACACGTGACGACGACAAGAAGGAAAAGGATGAAGCTGCGGTGGATCCGGGTATCCAGTACCCGTATAGAACCGAGTTGGATATCATAGTCATAGGAGGACTCCCCGACTGGCTTAAAGCCATGAAGAACCTCCTTCCCGATGTGAAGTTCTTCGGAGACAGAGCCCCGCAGAAGGAAGTGTTGAAACATTCGGATATCGTATGGTTCCAGACCTATGCAGGTCTCTCCCACAAGACCTTCTACAAGGCAGTAGACGACATAAAGGCTTTCGACATCCCTATCAAATACTGTCCGACAAGCGGTGTCTACAGATCAGCAAGTGCCATTGTGAGAGACGAGGAAAAGCGACGGAGGGAATAGAGCATCAATACACAGAGAAGTTTGATTATCAGTGCCAAATCAGTGCCATATTGGTGCCAACTCAGCATTATCAGTGCCAGATCAGCGCCATCAGGATCATATTAGTCTGATCATTACATCAATGCGTACATAGTATATATCGGGACCTGTCGTCATAGAAGACCACGATATTCACCTTTGAGAGGCTTATCAAAGGAACTTATCAGCAATAAAGAATTTTGTCATCAACTAAGTTGTAGATGCTGCCGTTACCTAGCCGCGGTATATCAGATAGCTCGAATATCCTTCTGCCGTAAAATAGATTATGTAGTATCCGTATGGAGCGCTCTTTGGTTTTGCAAAGCTCATCTCAATTGTCTTCTTTACGCCGTCCAGAGTCACATCCATCCTGATTTCATATTCCGTGTTATCATCTGCAGATGAAGCCTTGACTACCCCTTTGAGGCTTATCAGGGAGGAGAATGCAGCGTCAAAAGGATCCTTCTCTTCAGTGTACTCACCGCCCTCGTCTTCTGTATCGAAAGGTTCCCCTGATTTAGTTCCATGCAGAGCAATCTTGAAGTTCTTTATGTCGATGTTGTAAAGAGAACCATCGGTTGTAGAGTTATTCGCTTCACATTTTGTCTCTTTGAGTATTTCATAATAGAAATCTCAAGAGTGGACAGTTCTAATAGCATTTTCACGAGAGTCGCCCCTTGAACAGAGCTCTTGAATAATCATTTAAACATAAAGTAACTAATTCACCCTGTTTTTCAAGGGTGATTATTTTGCGTTAATTTGTTGTAATATATAAAATAAAGCTGTACTTCTAAATCATTATATGATATAATTTTAATATCATTATCGTATAAGATTTGGAGGTAAATATGTCGGTGTTAAGCATTAAAGTATTCGAGGAATTGTTTTCCTGTTATTCGACTAAATTCAGGTCGGTATTCAGTCGTTCGGCTTCATTTGAGCACTTCAGACTCGACTTGCTCACATCTATGACTACACTCGAAAGAAAGGGAGTAACAGACACAGCCAGGCTGCTTCCTCCCGAGTTTGATTTCTATGGCAGAAACTGTGTTTATGAAAGAATGATAAAATTCTTCAAGCGTTCTAATGCTTTTGATCATCATAAACTTTGGACAGTTCTTGCTGAGATCATCAGAGACAGCGGTTATCTACACAAGGACAAAGTAGAAGATAGAAGCTTCATCGTTATCGACGGTCACAACGCTATCAAGAGTGGGAGGTTTATGCCATGTGTATCGAGAATAACACAGAGCAGCGAAACTCCGACAAAGCCGAAGAATACATTCGGACATCTGATTGGAAGTCTTGGTGTATTAGCCGGGAGTGAAGATACAAAGCTCTCGTGTTTCCTTATAGGTGGAGAAATACAGAACGGCGAAAATGAAATCCGCATGTGGAATAATGACGATAAAATGGTTTACAAATCACATGTCGAGAAAATGATTAAGATGGCATGTGATGCTACAGCAACCTTCGGTAATTCCTATTGTTACTGCTAACTAATTCTGTCACTTAATAGCCGACTAAATTTGTCCATTTTGCTTGAATTCCCTGTCCGTGGGATATTTCTTTATATT
>CAVHKW010000018.1:0-4552 GCA_963636745.1 uncultured Oscillospiraceae bacterium
AGACAGCAGAAACCTCCACTATTAGGGGGACTAAATAGGGTTTTTGACTAATATTTGGGGGATGGGCTCCTAAAGATTATTGTGCTAAGCCTCTAAAGACGGGTATGCTTTTTCTTATTTCATACTCTCTATATAGTTATTATAATAACACACTGAGCGTTCCCACTTGAAATGCAATAGTATATTTACTACTCTACTTTCATGACTGAAAATCAAAGTAAAGAAAACATAATGGGGACTGAAAAGATCCCGGCCCTCATCATCAAAATATCGCTCCCGCTTATGATATCGATGCTGGTCCAGGCGCTCTACAACATTGTCGACTCGATCTTCGTCGCAATGCTCAGCGAAGAGGCCCTGACGGCAGTATCGCTCGCGTTCCCGTTACAGAACCTTCTTATAGCATTCGGCGTCGGAACAGGTGTTGGTATGGCCTCATATATGTCACGTAAGCTTGGAGAGGGTAACACCGACGAAGCGGAGAACGCCTCAGGAAACGGAATTGCGCTTGCATTCATCACCTGGGCTGTCTTTGCCGTCCTGGGGCTTACTCTCGCTAAGCCCTTTCTCGCGCTCTACACAGACGACGAAGTATTATTGAATCTCTCGAACGAATATGCAGTCATCGTCATGGTAGTATCACTCTTCATGTTCCTTACGATGATGAACGAGCGTATCCTCCAGGGAACCGGGGACTCCTTCTCAAGCATGCTCAGTCAGCTCAGCGGTGCCGTGACGAACATAATACTCGACCCCGTCTTCATCTTCACTTTCAAGATGGGTGTTGCAGGAGCCGCGATCGCAACTGTCATCGGCCAGGCTGTCAGCTTTGCTGTCTCGATGTACTTTGTCTTGAAGAACAAGTACATCAAGATCAAATGGAGACACCTACGCCTCAACAGGCATTACGTTGCCTCTATCTATGCCGTGGGCGCACCGACAATCGTCACCAACAGCATCAGCACGATCATGACAAGTGCTCTCAATGCAATATTGATTGCATTCAGTACAACAGCAGTCTCGGTTTTCTCCGTCTACTATAAGCTCCAGTCATTTGTCTTCATGCCTATCTTCGGACTTTCAAGCGGCATGATCCCGATCATCGCCTACAACTACGGTGCGGGAAAGAGAAAGAGAATGACTGAGACTGTGAAGATCGGAGGCATAATCGCCTTCTCGATAATGCTCTTCGGGACTCTCTTCTTCAACATTTTCCCGTCGTTCCTGCTTTCACTCTTCAGTGCCTCAGCGGAGATGTACAGAATAGGAATACCGGCATTGAGGATAATATCGCTCTGCTTTGTCTCGGCCGCAATATCGATTTCGCTCTCGTCGACATTCCAGGCAACTGGTTTCGGAATGGGAACGATGATTACTTCGATAATAAGACAGCTCGTCGTCCTTGTTCCCGCTTCCTACGTCTTCAGTAAGCTCTTCGGCCTTATCGGAGTGTGGTGGTCCTTCCCGTTTGCAGAGGTCTTCGGTCTTGTCGTATCGATCATCCTCTATGTCCATATATATAATACAAGGATCAAGGTAATCCCGGACAAAGAATAAAGAGTGCATGTGAATATTTATTCCTTATTCATCCCCGGAAAGGCTCACTGCATCTCATCCGGGGATAATTAACCGCCTCATATTCAAACATCTAAATAAATTGATGTATTTTTATCCACCATGTTTATTATCTTTAATTCATTAACTCATAAAGTATTAATTAAATAACCTTAAAATTAGAAAGAAAAATATCTATCATTTTTTGTATTTTTATGCAAAAAGGAGTTGACTATAAATATCGAAAAGCATAATGTATGCTCATCTTAAATAAATATACAGAAAAGGATGCATAAAAATGAAAAAACTTACTGCACTTGTACTTATTACATTACTCGCTTTAACAACCGTCTTCGCTCAGGGCGCCAAAGAAGCTTCCTCAAGCGAAAAAGTATATACAGTTGCCATCAGCTGCGACTATCCTCCTCTCGAGTACATCGATGACAACGGCAACCCCGCAGGATATGAAGTAGAGCTCATCCAGGCTGTTGCAGAAGAGGCAGGGATAAAGATCCAGATTGCAAACGTTTCCTTTGACGGAATCATCGCAGGTATCCAGGGCGGCCAGTACGATATCGGGGCAAGCGGACTCACAATCACGGATGAAAGAAAGAACAGTGTCGACTTCACAACTCCTATTCTCCAGTTCGCTCTCTCGATTGTAACAAAGAAAGATAATACGACAATCTCCAGCGATGCAGATCTCGAAGGCAAGAAGATCGGTGTCCAGCTCGGAACAACATGCCAGTTCGCAGTTGAAGATATGGGCCTCACACCTTCCACATATGATGAAGCACCTTCTGCTGTTCTTGACCTTGCAAACGGCAACCTCGATGCTGTTGTTCTTGACTCCGTAGTCGCATCGGACTTCGTCCTCGAGAACGAGAGTTATTCAAAGGTCCTCAAGATCGCAGGTTCATTCGAGAACTCCGACGATATGGCAATGGCAGTCAAGAAAGGAAACTCAGCTCTTCTTTCTCTCCTCAACGATGGACTCAAGAAGGTTGAAGAGAACGGCAAGATGGCCGAGATCAAAGCTAAATACGGTCTTAATTAAACAAATTGATAGACTACTCCGGTCAGAGGGTTTTCTCTCCCCTCTGACCTTTTACTGTCAAAGGAAAAACAATGGAAAGTGACAACACACATAAACCCGTAAGCGAGATAAAAAACAAGGTAGTCTCCGTAGATCACACAGAGACAAAGAAAGAGCCGACGGTCATTACGATGACGGATGGTGTACTTATCCCGAAGAAGGGTAACTCACACCTCTTCAACTCGTGGAGACTTACGTTCTACGGCTCGATTATCCTTCTTGTTCTTCTATGTACGCTTAAGAAGGATGTCTATTGGAAGATCTTCACATACACCGTATCGGGTATCCCGACGACATTCGAGTGCACTGTCTTCGCAATCCTCGGCGCTGTCGTAATCGGAACGATGACGGGACTTGGGTCTTCGAGTAAGAACAAGCTTATTAATCAGATATGCGGTGTATATGTGGAACTCATCAGAGGAATTCCTCTCCTTGTACAGCTGATGTTCCTCTATTATGCCCTGGGGTCTCTTATCCACATCGACGGAATCGTTGCGGCAATAATTGCGCTCTCTATTTGTTTCGGTGCCTACATGGGAGAGATCATCCGTGCCGGCATACAGTCCATCCCGAAGGGACAGACTGAGGCGGCAACTGCACTAGGGCTATCGAAGAGTCAGACATTCATCCATGTAATACTTCCCCAGACAGTGAAGGTTGTTCTTCCAGCAATCGGAAACGAGTTCATATCGATGTTGAAGGATTCCTCCCTCGTCTCGATTCTCGCCCTCTCCGATATACTCAAAAGAGGAAGAGAGTACATATCACGAACATTCCTCTCTCTCCAGACAATGCTTGTCGTCGCACTCATCTATCTCATCCTGACGCTGATATTATCGCGCCTCGTTGGACTAATGGAGGAAAAGTTACACAAAAATGGCTAAGATTGAAATCAAGAACGTATATAAAGACTACGAGAACAATGACGGCACCATTCTCCATGCCGTGAAGAATGTCTCTCTAACAGTCAATGACGGAGAGGTCGTCGTAATAATCGGGCCATCAGGCTCGGGAAAGTCCACGCTTCTCAGGACAGTCAACGGCATTGAAAAGGCACAGAAAGGTTCGATCCTCATCGATGGTGTCGATATCATGGACCCGTCTACCGATATAAGAAAGGTAAGAGAAGAAGTCGGGATGGTCTTCCAGTCATTCAATCTCTTTCCTCATCTATCCGTAATCGACAATATCATACTCGCACCGATGAAGGTAAAAAAGCTCTCGAAAGAGGAAGCGACGGAAAAAGGTATGGCCCTTCTGAAGCGTGTAGGACTTGCCGACAAAGCCAAGCAGAAACCCGGACAGCTCTCGGGTGGACAGCAGCAGCGTGTAGCCATAGCACGTGCCCTTGCCATGGAGCCCAAGGCGATGCTATTCGATGAGCCTACATCCGCCCTCGACCCGGAAATGATAAAAGAGGTCCTTGATGTAATGCTCTCCCTTGCCTCAAGCGGAATGACTATGCTTCTTGTAACACATGAGATGGGGTTTGCCAAAGCTGCAGCCGACAAGGTTGTCTTCATGGCAGATGGAGTAGTCGTCGAAGAAGGAAAGCCTGATGAGATGTTCTCCTCTCCAAAGACGCAGAGGACAAAGGATTTCCTGAATCACATTCTTTGAAATACAAGCCCCGCCCAAAAAGCGGGGATTTCATTTCTCCCTCATAAGCAAAAAAAGGTCACAAGACATCGATTTAAATCTTTATTTTTGGTCATTATGACACTCTAGCGAAGGCCTCATGTTATATCTGTAATTTTCGGGGACACAAACTGCTCTATTTCGGGACAAACGGTTTTATTCCCTTGCCGTCCCCCTCTCTTCACCTTATATTTCAGGTATAAGGTAAATATTTAAAAAACAAGAACATATCAAGGAGGGTCCGATATGGAGAATTCAGCAAGA
>CAVHKW010000019.1:0-24589 GCA_963636745.1 uncultured Oscillospiraceae bacterium
ATAAACGAGTATTACCTCGAGGAAAAGGATGAGACTCCTTCCTAATTGACACATACGGGACTTTTGTAAAAAAAGAAATAATCGTAATATTAAGCCATGCCGAAGATCGTAGATAAAGAAGAGAGAATGAACACCATATTGAAGAAGGCCATGGAAGTCTTCGAGAGAGTCGGTTACAAGGACAGCAACCTCACTCTCATCGCCGAAGAGTGCTCTCTCTCACGTCCCACTGTCTACCAATACTTCAAGGATAAGCGTGACATATATTACTATGCCGTTAAAAAGGTTACATCCGAGATGTTCACACGCTACTCGCATTTTGCCTTCGACGAGGGAAAAGAGAATGAAATAGAGCGTCTCGATATGATAGTCACCGATCTCTTCGAGAAGGCGAGGAATAACGAGGGGGCGCTCTCGAACCTTATTGAGTTCATGCTCCTCGAGAAGCGTAACGGAGTCGATGTCTACGGCGTAATCAATGCACGAACAGCCAAACTCAGGATTCTCCTCAAAAGGATTATACTCCAGGGTATCCACCACGGTACGATACGGGATTGTGACAGCGAGAAGGTCGGAGACGAAGTCTATCATCTTATACAGGCGGAGTGCTTCCAGGTGGGATTCTTCAATAATTACGCTCCTTCCCGTGCCAGGGAAACCGTTCTCGATTTCCTCTCCTCATTCAAAGCTTGATTTTCACTTTACGATTTCCACTTTTATTACTACTTTAATCTTTGGTGTTATGATTTCGATTCTCTATAATGGAGGAAAGAGATGAATTTTGATAAATTTACAGTAAAAATGCAGAATGCATTGCAGGAGGCTGTGCAGAAAGCTGAAACAGCAGGCCACAGTGAAGTTGTTCCTGCACATATGATGCTGGCCCTCCTCGAGCAGAAAGACGGTGTTCTGAAGCCGCTCTTCGAGAAACTCGGCGTTTCATCTGACAGCGTCAGGGAAGCTATGGAGGATGTTACAAAGAAACTTCCTAAAGCTTACGGCGGAAGCCAGAGAACCTTCTCGAGGGCACTTGCGAGAATACTCGGTGCATGCGAAAAGACTGCAGGAGATTTCAAGGATGAATACGTATCTGCAGAGCATTTCCTTATTGCACTTCTCACCGATGAATGCGAGGAGAAGGATGCCCTTACGAGGCTCGGTGTCAACAAGGACGATGTTCTCGAGGCATTGAAGACGATAAGGGGCAACCAGCGTATAACAAGTCAGGATCCAGAGGCGCAGTATGCAGCACTCGACAAATACTGCAAGGACCTCACGAGACTTGCCAAAGAGGATAAACTCGACCCCGTCATCGGAAGAGACGAGGAGATAAGAAGGGTTATGCAGGTTCTTTCGCGTAGAACAAAGAACAACCCTGTCCTCATCGGAGAGCCCGGTGTCGGAAAGACTGCAATAGTTGAAGGCCTTGCCGAAAGAATTGCAAAGGGAGATGTTCCGGAGTCCCTCAGAGACAAGAGACTTCTCTCTCTCGATATCGGATCACTTATCGCAGGAGCCAAGTTCCGCGGTGAGTTTGAAGAGAGACTCAAGGGTGTCATCAACGAGGTGACGAAGAGTGAAGGAAGAATCATCCTCTTCATTGATGAGCTTCATACAATCGTCGGTGCGGGGGCCGCAGAAGGCTCGACGGATGCCTCCAACCTCATTAAGCCTGCTCTTGCAAGAGGAGAGCTCCACGCAATAGGAGCAACGACTCTCGACGAGTACCGTAAGTACATCGAAGCGGACAAGGCTCTTGAGAGAAGGTTTCAGCCTGTATATGCAAAGGAACCCAGTGTTGCAGATACAATCTCGATTTTGAGAGGACTGCAGCCCAAGTACGAACTTCATCATGGTGTAAGAATCAAGGATGAGGCACTTGTCGCAGCTGCAACGCTCTCCGACAGATACCTCACCTCCCGTTTCCTTCCCGATAAGGCAATCGACCTTGTCGATGAAGCTGCCTCCCAGATCAAGATGGAGATAGAGTCACAGCCTGAAGCCCTCGATAAGCTCCAGCGTAAGATACTCCAGCTCCAGATAGAGAAGCAGGCACTCTCTAGAGAGAGTGACGAAGGAAGCAGGGAGAGACTCGAAAAGCTCAACCAGGAACTCGGAGAAGACCAGAGCAAATACGATGCGCTTCATTTGGAGTGGCAGAACGAAAAGGATGCCATCCTCGCTCTCAGAGAGAAGAAGGCCGAGATGGAGAAACTCGTACAGCGTAAGGACAATGCCGAAAGATCGGGTAACCTCAATGAGGCCGCCCAGATAAAGTACGGCGAAATGCCGGCACTCGAGAAGGCGGTCAAGGAAGCCGAGGACAAGGTCAACTCGTTCAAGACGGATGAGGGAAGACTCCTCAGGGAAGAGGTCACCGAAGATGACATCGCAAAGGTTGTATCTCTCTGGACTGGTATTCCTGTTGCAAAGATGATGAGCTCCGAAATGGAGAAGTACGCCAACCTCGAGTCAACGCTCTCGAAGTCCGTAATCGGACAGAGTGAGGCTATCGAGGCGGTGAGCAACGCCATCAGACGTAATAAGGCGGGGCTGAGTGATGAGCATAGGCCTCTCGGATCATTCCTCTTTGCAGGTCCGACAGGTGTCGGTAAGACGCTCCTTGCGAAGGTTCTTGCATCCTTCCTCTTTGATGACGAGAAGGCTCTTACAAGAATCGATATGTCCGAATACATGGAAAAGTACTCGGTGTCGAGACTCATTGGAGCGCCCCCGGGATACGTAGGATACGACCAGGGCGGACAGCTTACGGAAGTCGTAAGACGTCGTCCGTACTCTGTTATTCTCTTCGATGAAATCGAGAAGGCTCATCCGGATGTCTTCAACATCCTCCTGCAGGTTCTCGATGACGGAAGACTCACAGATGGTCAGGGCAGAGTCGTGGATTTCACGAACACCATAATCATCATGACGAGTAACCTCGGAAGCGAGTACATCCTCAAGGATCCGGCCAACGCAAAGAGCGAGGTAATGGATGCAATACACCATGCCTTCAAGCCCGAGTTCATCAACAGAATAGATGAGATCGTCGTCTTCAATCCTCTTGGAAAGGAGCAGGTCAAATCCATTGTGCATCTGCAGCTTGAAACCTTGAGAGTGAGACTCGAGAAGAAGGGTATTACGCTTTCGTGGACAGGAGATGTTGAGGACTACATAGCAGAAGTGGGCTTCGATCCGGACTTTGGTGCAAGACCTATCAGAAGGGCCGTGCAGAATGAGATTGAGAATGAGCTTTCGCGCTCCATCCTCTCGGGACAGGTCAGGAAGAACGGCTTAATCAATGTCACTCTCAAGGACGGAAAGATCGCCATTGAAAACAAGTAGCTTTTCATAGCGGGACGGGGTATCGGCATCGAAGACGGTACCTATGGAGGAGGGGATTCTAGTACACCCCTCCTTTTTTAAATACTCCTTCATCGTCCCGGGGAAAGAGAGAAGCTTTTCCAGGTTCTCTCTTCTGTAGCATACAGGATGCCCCGGGATATCTTTATAGACAGGTCTTACAATAGACGATGTCGAAAGAGAAGAGAAGAGTAGGGCGATATCGTCCCCGTTCAGGAGAGGAAGGTCTCCCGGAAGAACAGCAAAGTCATCGTTATCTACAGCACTCAATCCTTTCAAAGTGCTTCCTCTCTGACCTTTCTCATACTCTTCATTGAAAACAAAGGTCACATCGTAGGAAGAAAGTAATTCTTCTACTTTTTCTCTTTCATTACCCGTAACAACAATGACCCTATCAGAGAGCGGCAGCACGGAGAGCAGTGTACTCTCGATTATCGTCTTATCATAAAAGGGCAGAAGAAGCTTATTCCTCCCCATCCTCGTTGAGAGCCCTGCGGCAAGAAGTATTGTTGTCATAATTGGATGATATACCAAAAGGGCAATAAAAGAGAGCCCTTTTCAGAGCTCCCGGTGTTTAGTTGGCCTTTCTGGCATCTTCGAGGACCGTGTCCTTGTCGCTGTGGCTGACGGGGACGGGTTTCACGTGCCATATGTCATCTGCATAATCCTTGATTGTTCTGTCTGATGAGAAGAAGGAGGATGATGCGACGTTCAGGAGGCTCTTTCTGTTCCATTCGTCTCTGTTGTTTCTGTAGAGAGACGTTGCTTCGTCATGGCGTTTCGAATACGACGCGAGATCTGCAAAGAGGAAATATCTGTCATTGTGATCGAGGAGGGATGAGATGAGCGGAGTGAAGATTCCGTGCTCGTTGTTGCTGAAGAAATCGGACTGTATGAGTGATACGATCTGCTTGATCTCTTCGTTGTTGTTCATCCATTCCCTGCTGTTGTATGTAGGTGCAAGCTGAGCGATTTCCTTTTCGGTGTGGCCGAAGATGAAGATGTTGTCGTTTCCGACTCTCTCCGCCATCTCGACGTTTGCTCCGTCAAGCGTTCCGATTGTGAGGGCTCCGTTGACCATGAACTTCATGTTTCCTGTCCCTGATGCCTCTGTTCCTGCAGTCGAAATCTGCTCGGAGAGGTTGGTTGCAGGGATGATTGCCTCTGCAAGAGTTACTCTGTAGTCGGGCATGAAGTAGACTTTGAGGAGATCCTTTACGCTTCTGTCCTGGTTGATGACACTGCTTATGTTCGATATGAACTTGATGATGAGCTTTGCATTGACATATCCCGGAGCGGCCTTTCCGCCGAAGAGGAATGTCGTGGGCTGGAAATTCTGCCTGTATTTCTCATCTGTCTTGAGCCTCGTGTAGATCATTACAATGTTAAGAGCGTTGAGGAGCTGTCTCTTGTACTCATGGATTCTCTTTACCTGCACGTCGATGAGAGTGGAGGTGTCGAGGATGATTCCCGAGTCCTTCTTGAGGAATGCTGCAGCGTTCTTCTTCGCTGTTTCCTTGACGGCGGAGAACTTTTCGAGGAATGCTGCATCGTCTGTGAATGCCTTGAGCTTCTCGATTTCATTGAAGTCTGTAATCCACTTGTCTCCGATAGCCTCCGTTATGAGGGAAGCGAGAGCCGGGTTGGCGTCAAGAAGCCATCTGCGCTGTGTTATTCCGTTGGTCTTGTTGTTGAATCTGTCGGGGTAGATTGCAGCGAACTCAGGGAACATGTTCTCGACAAGAAGCTTGGAGTGGAGAGCTGCAACACCGTTTGTCGAGTGGCTTCCGATGATTGCAAGGTTGGCCATTCTCACCATCTTGGGGTTGCTCTCTTCGATAATCGAGACCTTTGCGATCTTGTCGTTCTGCATCGGGAAGAAGGAGACAGCGGAGGAGAGGAAACGTCTGTTGATTTCGAATATGATCTCCATGTGTCGAGGGAGAAGCGATTCGATCATCGGAAGCGGCCACTTCTCAAGTGCCTCGGGCATGAGTGTGTGGTTGGTGTAACCGAGAGTTTTTGTTGTAATATCCCAGGCTTCGTCCCATCCGAGTCCTTCGTTGTCGATGAGAAGTCTCATGAGCTCCGGAACTGCAAGCGACGGGTGTGTGTCGTTCATCTGGATTGCAGCTTCATTTGGGAAGTTCTCCCACTTGTAGTCACCGTTTCTCTTGAATCTTCTTACTATATCCTGAAGGGAGCAGGAGACGAAGAAATACTGCTGCTTGAGTCTGAGTTCCTTACCCATGTAGAGGGTGTCGTTGGGGTAGAGAACCTGGGAGAGTGTCTCCGCGTTGATCTTCTTTCTTACAGCTTCGGTGTAGTCTCCAGAGTTGAATTCCTCGAAGGAGAAGCCTTCGGGGCTTGTCGCCGACCAGAGGCGGAGCGTGTTGACCGTCTTTCCGCCGTAGCCGACTATCGGGGTGTCATATGCAACACCGTTGACCTGCTCGGAGGCTATCCACTTGAAGATGTCCCTGCCGTTCTCTCTTATCTGGGTGACATGACCGCCGAAGTAGACGGGGTATGTAAGATCGGGTCTCTTGAGTTCCCACGGGTTACCGTCCTTAAGCCAGTTGTCGGGCATCTCCGACTGGTAGCCGTCGACGATCTTCTGTCTGAAAATACCATAGTTGTATCTTATACCGTATCCGTAGGCGGGAAGCTCGAGGGTTGCGAGGGAATCGAGGAAACATGCTGCAAGTCTTCCCAGACCTCCGTTACCGAGTCCGGCATCGGGCTCCGTGTCCCTAAGCTCCTCGTAGTCGTACCCGAGGGATGCGAGGGCTTCCTTGACCGGTCCCTCTATGCCGAGGTTGATGATGTTGTTCGTCATCGCCCTTCCCATGAGGAATTCGAGCGAGAGGTAGTAGACTCTCTTCGAGTGATTCTTTCTCTGCGTCTTACGCGACAGATCCCATTGATGGATTACTCTGTCACGGATAGCGTAGGCGATGGCTTCGTACCTTCCTTCAGCTGTTGTGTGATAGACATCAGCATCCTGATTATATTTTAACTGTTCAGCGAAATCTCTGGCTATTTCCTTCGGCGAATTGCCGTATCTGGTTTTATTCTCTGTAGCCACAGCGACCTCCTATGAGTGAAAATTGCTTTTTTATTCTAAATAAATCTTGTCACTATATTCAATAACAAAGCAGATATTAAAATTAAAAAAACTTTATTTTCTTATTCTGCTTATCTCTTGAATCTTTTTCACCACCCTAATAGAATTAACGGCAGTACCTCATTTTAAGTGGCCTTATGCTCAAGGCTCTTCTTTCTATTGACAAGAGGGGCTGTGATTTGCTACAGTTTGCATTGCGTGTCGCAGTTTATGCGTCTGCTCTTGTAGCTCAGCATGGTAGAGCACCACCATGGTAAGGTGGGGGTCGGCGGTTCGAATCCGCCCGGGAGCTTAATTGAGCGACTATTGTCGTGAGGAGTTTAGATATGGCAAGTTCAAAGAAGAAAGGACCAGTAGAAAAGATTGCTCTACAGTGCACGGAGTGCAAGCAGAAGAATTATACTACAGAGAAGAACCGCCGCAATACACCGGAGAAACTTGAACTCATGAAGTATTGCAAGTTCGAGCACAAGCACACACTGCACAGAGAAACAAAGATTAAATAAGGTTATTCTGTCTTCGAGGTGCGAGCAGGTCAGTAGCTCCAATGGTTAGAGCACTGGTCTCCAAAACCGGGTGTTGGGGGTTCGAATCCCTCCTGGCCTGCTGGCACTTCGAGGACAGTGGAGAGAATATGAAGAAAATAGCAGCATATTTCAAAGGTTGTTGGAATGAGCTTAAGAAGGTTTCATGGCCTAGCCGTGAGACTGTTGTCCATTACACATGGGTTGTCATCATATCAACAATAGTCTTTGCAATTGTTCTTGGCCTTGTCGATATCGGCATCGGTCAGCTGATGGATCTTATTTTCTAAGGAATAACGGGAATAAACGATGGAAAAAGGTTGGTACGTAATCCAGACATATTCAGGCTACGAGCAGAAGATTGAAAAGATCATTACTAAATACATCTCTATTGATCCTGAGTTCAAAGCTTATTGCACCGGGGTCAACATCCCGATGGAGAAGGTGAAGGTTCGTTCCGACAAGGATGGTGAAGTCAAGGAGGAGATGCGTAAGATCCTCCCGGGGTATATTCTGGTCGAGCTTCAGCTTCCCGATACAGGCTGGAATTCCATCGTTTCCAAGATTGTGGGAATCAACGGCGTTTCGGGCTTCCTCTCGGGAGACCCCAACGGTAAGGTTCCGCCGACTCCGCTCTCGGCCGCAGAGCATAAGAGAATACTTGTAATGGCAGGAGAACTTCCCCAGGAGAAGAGCTTCAGACCCAAGCAGGATTTCTCGGTCGGAGAAGAGGTCCTCATTACAGCAGGTCCTTTCTCTTCGTTCAACGGAACAATCGATGAAGTCGACAACCAGAAGGCCAGACTCAGGCTTTCTGTCCAGATCTTCGGGAGAAGCACCCCCGTCGAAGTCGATTTCAACCAGGTTGAAAAGGTTGTCTACTAGGCAGCCGCGATTTTTATCTTTATTAAGTAATCTCCCCTCTATGCATGGCATACAGGGTGGGAGCTCTTCGTTGAAGAGCGTTAATACCAGCGCGGAACCCCGCTTATCGGTCAACTCAGACCAGGTTCCGGCGTAAGGAGAAAGAAAATGGCAAAGAAGAAGGTTACCGCAGTAATCAAGCTTCAGTGCCCTGCCCAGAAGGCCACACCAGCACCTCCAGTAGGTCCTGCTCTCGGTCCTCATGGTGTCAGCGCACCTCAGTTTGTCCAGCAGTTTAACGACAAGACCAAAGGTTTTGAAGCTGGACTCATCATCCCTGTTATCATCACTGTCTACTCAGATAAGAGTTTCACTTTTATTCTGAAGACTCCCCCGGCAGCAGTTCTCATCAAGAAGGCTCTCGGACTCCAGACTGCAAGCGGCACACCCAACAAGGTCAAGGTCGGCAAGCTTACTGATGCCCAGCTTACTGAAATCGCCAAGACAAAGCTTGAGGATCTCAATGCTTACGATATCGAAGCAGCAAAGAAAATCATAGCTGGTACAGCTCGTTCAATGGGCGTTGAAGTGGAGAAGTAAGATGAAGAGAGGTAAGAAATATCAGGAAGCAGTGAAGAAGGTTGACAGAAACAAGACCTACAGTTTTGCTGATGCAGCTGCAGTCGTAAAGGACTGCTCATACGCTAAGTTCAACGAGACTGTCGAACTCTCTGTCAAGCTCACTCTTAAGAAAAGCCAGTCTGTCAGAGATACTGTTGTTCTTCCAAATCAGTTCTCGGCACAGAAGAAGGTTCTCGTATTCGCTAAGGGTGACAAGGCTGAGGAAGCCAAGGCGGCAGGTGCAGCATATGTCGGCGACAGCGACCTTATCGACAAGATCAAGGGCGGCTGGATGGATTTCGACGTTGCAGTTGCTACTCCCGACATGATGAAGGAAGTTGGTAAGCTCGGTCCTATCCTCGGAAGAAGAGGCTTGATGCCTAACCCGAAGACACAGACTGTCACCAACGATATCAAGGGCGCTCTTGCAGAATTGAGCAAGGGACGTGTTGAGTTCCGTTCTGACAAGACAGGCGTTGTTCACCTTGCTGTAGGTAAGGTAAACATGGAGAATTCCCAGATAGCTGAAAACGCAGTTGCTGTCCTCTCTGAAATAATGAGAAAGAAGCCGAGCGATGCTAAGGGTGACTATGTGGTTTCTATCGCTCTATCTTCAACAATGGGCCCCGGCGTTCATGTTGATGTCAAAGACGCACTTGATGCTGCTAACGCATAATGGAGGACAAAATGGAAGAATACAAGGCTCACGTAAATAAAGCCAAGGAAGATGCCGTTGCTGCACTCCGTGAAGAGTTTGCAGGATACGATGGATTCATCTTCACAGATTACAGGGGAATGACCGTCGATCAGATTACTCAGATCAGAAAGAGTTTGAGAAAAGATGACGCTCAGTACAGAGTTGTAAAGAACCGCTATGCAAAGATCGCTCTTCAGGACCTCGAAAAGACAGGCGCTGAAGATCAGATGGTCGGACCTACAGCTGTTGCTCTCCTCAAGGGTGACACTGCAAACACAGTTGCAAAGGTTCTCTATGCTGCACAGAAGGACGGCGCAAACATCCAGGTCAAGGGTGCACTCCTGGGCCACGATGTTCTCTCCTCTGACGAGATCGAGGCAATTTCCAAGCTTCCTACAAAGCTGGAACTCATCGCTTCCTTGATGGGTACGATGAAGGCACCTGTACAGAAACTTGCTGCTACTTTGCTTGCATATGTCGAGTCGAAGGGCGGAGCTTCTGCTGAAAACTAATTAAAAAATACGGTCCTAGTCTTCAAGTAACCTGCTAGACCGTGAAAAGAATAAGGAGAAGATAATATGGCTACAAAAGAAGAAATCCTGGAATCCATCGCAGCTATGAGCGTTATGGAAGTCTCTGATCTAATCAAGATGATGGAAGAGAAGTTTGGTGTTGTCGCTGCTGCAGCTGCTGTTGCTGCCGGCCCTGCTGCCGCTGCCGGAGAGGCTGTTGAAGAGCAGACAGAGTTCAACGTTACTCTCAAGAGTGTTGACGCTGCAAAGAAGATCGCTTGTATCAAGGAAGTCAGAGCTGTCACAGGTCTCGGACTCAAGGAAGCTAAAGAGCTTTGTGAGGCCGGCGGTGTAATCAAGGAAGCTGTCAGCAAGGAAGAGGCTGCATCCATCAAGGAGAAGCTTGAGGCTGCAGGCTGTGTTATCGAAGTAAAGTAACACTAGTTTTATAATGGCACCCAGTGTTCCCCAGGGGCACTGGGGCTTTGCCGTCCTCGTGAAAAAATCAACCCTGGAAGAAAAATAGCGAAAGCTCCGGAACAAATTTGTTCCATTGTGGAGGTACAACGATATGACCGGCAACGGTAAAGTATTTGAGAGAGTCAACATCGGTTCTGAAGTACTCAATGAGTATCCTGTTCCAAATCTTGTAGAGATTCAGACTGCGTCCTATAAGGACTTCCTGCAGCTGGACAAAATAATGAAAGGCCAGAAGCCGGATCCAAGATACGGACTGGAGCATCTGTTTCAGACATATTTCCCCATCGAGGCACCCAACGGAGGCATGACGATACGCTATGAGAGCTACTCTGTAGATCCGAGCGAAGTCTTCGCCATGAAGAGTGAAGGGGAGTGCAAGAAGAAGGGCAGTACTTTCGGTGTTCCTGTAAAGGTGAAGATTCAACTCGAAAAGCATAAGAACGGCGAGATCATCGAGAAGGAGATCTTCTTCGGCGATTTCCCTGTCATGACGGATCGTGGTACGTTCATAATCAACGGCTCTGAGAGAGTCATCGTATCGAGCATCGTCCGTTCCCCGGGCGTCATCTTCAAGAACATGAACAAGAAGGGACTCAAGAGTTCGCTCTTTGCGGCTAACCTCTATCCCTACCTGGGGTCCATGCTCTCATTCGTCTTCGAAAGAACGAACGTCGATGACAAGGAGAACAAGGTCGATTTCAAGCTTGACGGCGAGAGCGAGGGAAAGAAGGCAAAGGAGACGCTCATCTACGGCGCTATCCATAACCTCATCTACGCAACAAGCCCGAGAAGCAAGGATGACACACAGTCATTCAAGAAGATCGCTATTCCCGTAACATTCTTCATGCGTATGCTCGGTCTCGAGACAAGAGACGAGATTGTCTCGCAGTTCTATTCGTCCGAGCTCATTTCCACTTCGACATATGATGGACACTTCCCGCGTTTTGCATACAAGGACATCAAAAAGGACGGATCCGTACTCTTCTGTGCAGGCGACGAGCTTGACCCGATCAACCTCCAGGAACTCCACAATGCCGGAATTGAAGATATCGAAGTCGTCGACACGGCGGAGACAAATCTCGACGACCTTCCGTCAATGGCTGTATTGAAGACTCTCCACGAGGAGAAGATCTTCTGCTACAGAGTCATCCAGGGCGATGTCTCGTCTCTCAACAAGCGTTCTCTTGCATTCGACAAGGAGAAGTGGGAGAACTGTCAGCGTATATACAGAGAGGAAGGAAAGGAATTCAAGGATCTCTATATCGGCTACGTTGCCGAGAAGTGGAAGACATTCCTTCCCCAGCACATCAGAACAACAACCGACAGCGACAAGGTCATCAACTACTACAAGGATTTCTTTGCAGACAGGAACCGCTACGATTTCTCCGATATAGGAAGGTACAAGCTCAACAAGAAATTCTTCGGAATGAATGAAGAGAAATACATCAAGGAAACAACCCTCACTCTTGAGGACGTAATATGTACGACACGTATGATTATGGACTTCGGTGATGGTAAGTTCCCCAAGGATGATGAAGACTCCCTCGGAAACAGAAGAGTCAGAACGGTGAGAGAACTTCTCGAGAACAGCCTCGGAGATGCTTTCTCCAAGATGGTCAAGAGTGCAAAGGACAAGATGAATGTGTCCGAGGACGACGTAAAGCCTCAGGATATTATTTCGATCAAGCCGGTTATCGGAGCTGTCAGAGAGTTCTTCGGTTCATCCCAGCTCAGCCAGTTCATGGATCAGGTCAACCCGCTTGCAGAGCTTACCCATAAGAGAAGAATCTCAGCTATCGGACCAAAGGGCGGAATCAAGAGAGACAACGCACGTCAGCTCTTCGACGTCAGAGATGTTAACTACACACACTACGGCAAGATCTGTCCTATCGAGACACCTGAAGGCGGTAACATCGGTCTTATCCTGACCCTTGCCAACTATGCAAAGATCAACGATTACGGCTTCATCCAGACTCCGTACAGGGAGGTTCTCAACGGTGTTGTCACGGATAACTGCCGCTACCTTGATGTAAACGATGAAGAGAAGGCGAAGATCGCACAGGGTAACGCCGAGGTTGAAAAGAGAAAGGACGGCTCGTTTGTTCTCAAGGGCGAAGTATCTGTCAGGGCCAACCAGGACTACTCGACGGCAAAGCCCGAGGAGATCAACTGGATGGATGTATCCCCCAAGCAGGTAGTATCTGTCGCGGCATCCCTCATTCCGTTCCTCGAGCACGACGACGCTAACCGTGCCCTCATGGGTTCGAACATGCAGCGTCAGGCAGTTCCTCTTGTATTCCCCGAGACTCCGCGTGTCGGAACAGGTATGGAAGGAAGAACGGCATATGACTCGTCGATCATGGTCAAGGCACGCAGAAGCGGTAAGGTTGTCTACGTATCGAGCCTTGTCATCAAGGTTCAGCCCGATGAGCCTACAGTCAAGAACGAACTTGATGTATATGAGCTCAGAAAGTACGAGATCACAAACCAGGATTCCTGTATGAACCAGCGCCCGCTTGTAAAGGTCGGCGATGTAATCAGGAAGAACGATGTTCTTGCAGACGGCCCGAGCACCGATCACGGCGAGCTTGCCCTCGGAAGAAACATCCTTGTCGGCTTTGTACCGTGGAACGGCTACAACTACGAGGACGCTGTCCTTATAAGCGAAAGAGTCGTATCTGAAGATATATACACATCTATCCACATCAAGGAATACGATGTCGACAGAAAGGAGACGAAGCTCGGAGAAGAGAGATTCTCGAGAGACCTCCCCAATACATCGGAGCGTGCAGTCGAGCATCTCGACAGCGACGGTATCGTATGTATCGGAACATATGTCCGCTCTGGCGATATTCTTGTCGGAAAGACAACACCCAAGACGGAGACGGAGAACACTCCGGAGCAGAAACTTCTCAACTCGATCTTCGGAGAGAAGAGCAAGGATACAAGAAATGCATCCCTCGTCGTTCCCCACGGTGTCGAAGGCACAGTCATCGATATCCAGAGGATAACGAAGAAGGAGGAGCTTGCACCGGGTTCACTCGAGACAGTCAAGGTCTACATCGCCACAAAGCGTAAGCTCAAGCAGGGCGACAAGATGGCAGGCCGTCACGGTAACAAGGGTGTTGTATCGAGAGTACTTCCGCAGGAAGATATGCCTTACATGGAAGACGGTACTCCGCTCGATGTATGTCTCAACCCGCTCGGTGTTCCTTCCCGTATGAACATCGGACAGCTCATGGAGACTCAGCTCGGCTGGGCTGCCGTGAAGAATGACGTATGGTATAAGACACCTGTCTTCCAGAGTGCGACAATGGAGCAGATAGAGGAAGAGATGGTGAAAGCAGGACTACCCAAGGACAGCAAGGTCACTCTCTATGATGGAAGAACCGGTGTTCCGTTTGTAAACAAGGTATTCTGCGGCTACATCTACTACTTGAAGCTGCATCACCTTGTCGACGACAAGATGCACGCGAGAGCAACAGGTCCTTATTCACTTGTTACACAGCAGCCTCTCGGAGGTAAGGCTATGTTCGGCGGTCAGAGACTCGGAGAAATGGAAGTCTGGGCATTTGAAGCATATGGTGCTGCAAACAACCTCCAGGAGCTCCTCACAGTCAAGTCCGACGATATGAAGGGAAGAGTCAACATCTACCAGGCTATCGTCAAGGGTGAACCTGCCGAGAGACCGGATGATCTACCGGAAGGATACAAGGTGCTGTGTCAAGGCCTGAGGGGTCTGGCACTGGATCTTGCTGCATATGATGAGAACGGCAAGCTTATTCCTCTCACGGAGAGAGACAGAGAGATAATCAGCAAGGCCGAAAAGGAAAAGAATAACCAGTAGGAGGAAAGGGATGAGCGATACACATGATATTAATACATTGAGAATAAAGATTGCTTCCCCGGAGCAGATTCTCTCCTGGTCATATGGTGAGGTCAAGAAACCTGAGACCATCAATTACCGTTCACTCCGCCCGGAGAGGGACGGCCTCTTCTGCGAGCGTATTTTCGGTACTACCCGTGACTGGGAGTGCTGGTGCGGTAAGTTCAAGAGTAAAAGATACAAGGGCACAGTCTGTGAGCGCTGCGGCGTCGAAGTAACGGAGAAGAAGGTAAGACGTGAAAGAAGCGGCCATATTAAACTGGCAACACCTGTTGCACATGTCTGGTTCTATAAGTCACAGCCTTCAATCATGAGCTATCTACTCGAGATGAAGAAGTCCGACTTCAACTCAATCTTCAAGTATGAGAGCTATGTTGTCATCGACCCGGGTCAGATCGACGAACTCTCGAAATGCCAGGTTCTCAGCGAGACTGAGTACGAAGAGTATACAATCAAGTACGGTGCGGACTCCTTCAAGGCCGGAATGGGAGCAGAGGCTATCTACGAGCTTTTGAAGACTCTCGACCTCGAGGCTCTCAGAGAGAAGAACAGAGAGATCCTTGCCGATATCATCCGCAAGAACGGAAAGACAGACAGCGGGGAAGCAAAGAAGGCTGCATCCGTCATCAAATACTGCACATGGTTCATCGATTCGGGAAACAAGCCCGAGTGGATGATACTCACTGTTCTTCCTGTTATCCCGCCTGATCTCAGACCTATGGTCCAGCTCGACGGCGGAAGATTCGCTACAACTGACCTCAACGAACTCTACAGGAGAGTCATCAACAGAAACAACCGTCTCCAGCGCCTCATCTCGATCCAGGCTCCCGATATCATCGTGCGCAACGAGAAGAGAATGCTTCAGGAAGCAGTAGACTGCCTCCTCGACAACGGTAAGGTTGAAAATCCCGCAAAGGGAGCATCGAAGAGAGATCTCAAGTCTCTTGCAGACCAGCTCAAGGGTAAGCAGGGACGTTTCAGACAGAACCTACTGGGTAAGCGTGTCGACTATTCGGGTCGAAGCGTAATCGTCGTCGGACCTGAACTCAAGATGCACCAGTGCGGTGTCCCGTCACTCATGGCACTTGAACTCTTCAAGCCTTTCCTTATCAGAAAGCTTCATGACAACGGCATTGCTCCGAACGTCAAGAAGGCAAAGGTCATGGTCGAAGAAGGAGCTCCGGAGGTATGGTCCATTCTCGAGGACGTCGTCAAGGAGCACCCGGTTATGCTCAACCGTGCCCCGACTCTCCATCGTCTCGGCTTCCAGGCATTCGAGCCTGTCCTTGTCGATGGTAAGGCCCTCAAGCTCCACCCGCTCGTATGTCACGCATTCAACGCCGACTTCGACGGAGACCAGATGGCTATCCATGTTCCTCTTTCGGAGGCTGCACAGCTTGAGTGCTGGACACTCATGCTCAGCACCACAAACCTCCTCGACCCTGCAAACGGAAAGCCGATTGCCTTCCCCTCCCAGGATATGGTCCTCGGTATCTACTACCTTACAAAGGAGAGAGTCGATCTCGACAGAGGAGAGAAGAGAAAGCACTTCGATTCAATCAGTGAAATCGAGGCTGCAATCGATACAGGGAGCATCTCGTACAACGAGAGAATATATTACCGCCTGAGAAAGGGCCTTGTCATAATCGACGAGAAGGGCAACAAGACTGTCTCCGACGGCGTAAAGTGGACTGAAACAACACCGGGCAGAATCATATTCAACTCTTCCATCCCTGTCGGTGTTCCTTTCCAGAACTACTGCCTCGGCGATAAGCAGCTGAAGAAGCTCATCACGGCAACTCTTGAAGAAGACAAGCCGTCAGTTGCAGTCGAACTTCTCGATTCCGTGAAGGACCTCGGCTACAGATATGCAACGATCTTCGGTGCAACGATAGGTCTCAGCGACATGATCGTTCCGTCGGGTAAGAAGGACCTCATTCTAAAGGCCGAGAAGGAAGAGGCTCACATCAAGAGCCAGCTCCTCAGCGGTACAATCAGTGAAGAGGAAAAGAAGAGTAAGGTTATCTCACTCTGGAACAATACAAAGAATGAACTCACCGACCTCCTCATGAAGGAGATGAGGGAAGACCAGCACGGCTTCAACCCGCTCTTCATGATGGCCGACAGCGGCGCCAGAGGATCGAGCAAGCAGATTTCACAGCTCGGTGCCATGAGAGGTATCATGACAAAGCCGAACGGCGACAACATCGAACTTCCCGTCAAGTCGAACTTCAAGGAAGGTCTCTCGATCATCGAATTCTTCTTCTCCTCCAACGGTGCAAGAAAGGGTTTGACTGATACGGCTCTCAAGACAGCACGTGCCGGATATCTTACCCGTAAGCTTGTCGATGTCGCACAGGATGTCGTCGTCACAATGGAAGACTGCCACACCATCAACGGTATGTGGGTCAGTGCGGATGCAGCTAAGAACGAAACACTCTATTCAAAGATTGCAGGTTCGTTCCCCGTCGACGATGTACTCCATCCGTTCCTCAAGGACGAGAACGGAAAGCCTGTTGTCCTTGCTCCTGCAAACGAGCTCATCACAAACGAGATTGCAGCTAAAATCGAGGATGCCGGTGTAGAGAAGGTTCTCATAAGAAGCGTACTCACATGTGAAGCTGAACACGGTGTATGTAAGAAGTGCTACGGCCGTAACTATGCGACGAACAAGACAGTCGAAATCGGTGAGGCTGTAGGTGTTGTTGCCGCTCAGTCAATCGGACAGCCCGGTACACAGCTTACGATGCGTACATTCCACGCAGGTGGTATTGCAACAGTTTCCAGCAACGAGAAGAGCTTCGACTATCCTGTCATCATCGGAGGAATCAACGACAGCCTCTATGTAAAGAACACGGAAGGGAAGAGAATATTCCCGCGTAAGAGCAGATATACCGTAACAAAGATTCTCGAAGAGATTACGGGAGACTATTCAGAGCTTCTCGTACAGAACGGAGAGAACGTCGGTAAGGGCTATGCATTCTACAAGAACCTCCGCGGTAAGGAAGTGATTGCAAAGTTCAACGGTAAGCTTCTTGTTGTCGACAACAGAACATTCGTCATCGGCTCTACAAGCGAAGAGGAAATCCCGGTCGGAACAATTCTCAGCGACAGCGTCAAGAACGGTGCAATCATCCCGCAGGGGGACGTCGTCTATACATTCGACCCGTTCAACGAGCTCATAATCGCCGAAGAAGACAGTACGATTTCCGAGATGAGAGACTTCGTTGCACGTAAGAGTTACCTCGTTGTCGAGAACCATGTGTCGAGAGTAAGAGAGTGGCATACTGTATCGAGAGACAAGCTCGGTAAGTATAACCCGACAGTTGTCGTAAGACTTGCTGACGGAAGCGAAAAGGCATACACAATCCTTGGTGGCTCTATCATGCACTTCCAGGATGTAGGACAGACTATCCATGCCGGCGACATTATCGCATCTGCTCCTAAAGAGGACGCAAGTAAGAGTAAGGATATTGCGGGAGGTCTTCCTCTTGTCAACTCGCTCTTCGATGCGACAAAGACCCAGACAGAGAACTATACTGTCATCGCACATGTCACAGGTAAGGTCGAGAGAATCAAGATCGAGAAGGGTTATGCCAAGATCACTATCCTCGATAAACTTGCCGAGTGTCCGGAATATAGTGATAAGGCGGCAGACGGAAAGAGCTTCAGACACCTCCATAAGGTACCGACACAGGGTATCGTCCTCCTTGTCAGAGAGGGAGATGAGGTTGTCTGCGGTGACAAGCTCTGCGACGCACAGGTCAACAGCCGTGAGGTTTTGACGGTCCAGGGAGAGACGGCAGTCCTTTCCTTCCTCGTCAAGGCTATTCAAGATGTCTATAGAGAACAGGATATCGAAATCAATGAGAAGCACCTCTCGATCATCATCCGCCAGATGCTGAGAACAGTGGAGATTGTCAGAAGTAACGATACCCGTTTCATCGAGAACCAGAAGGTCGATAAGCTCGAGTTCCTTAGAGAGAATGAGAAGGCAAAGGCGGAGGGCAGAGTTCCTGCCATCGGAAGGCCCTGTCTCAGCGGTGTCTCCGACGCAGCCAGAAACAGCGAGTCATTCATCTCCGGCGCTTCGTTCGCACACACTGTCCAGACATTGACAGAAGCGGCCATAGCTGGTAAAACAGACGAGTTGAGAGGTCTCAAGGAGAACGTTATCATCGGTAAGCTCATTCCGGCAGGTACCGGATTCGAGAGCTATAGGGATATCGTACTCACCGAAGACGAGAAACTACTTGAAGAACAGAAGATCAAAGACGCCAACAGGGAACTTAATCCTGTTATCGAGGATGATACTGACTTCGAGGATCTTGCAGAAATGAAGACTGTAGGAGATGACAGAGAAATAAACTTTGCCATGACTGATGAGGAGTAATGCCTGTCGGCATTGCCCCTCGGGCAGAGTCTGTCACTCATGCTGACTGCAGTTTTTAATATAATCCACCTGGTGTGAGACAGATGGAAAATGAAAAGGAGCGTCAAATAGATGCCTACAATTAATCAGCTTATAAGAAAGGGCAGAAGTACTTCCAAGCAGAAGACAAAATCCCCGGCTCTTGAGGGGTGCCCGCAGAAAAGAGGTGTATGTACAAGAGTCATGACAGTTACACCTAAGAAACCTAACTCTGCTCTCAGAAAGGTAGCCAGAGTTCGTCTCTCGAACGGAATCGAAGTCACAGCTTACATTCCGGGTATCGGCCATAACCTCCAGGAACACTCTGTTGTTCTCATCAGAGGCGGAAGAGTCAAGGACCTTCCTGGTGTAAGATATCATATCATTCGTGGCAGCAAGGATACTCTTGGTGTTGCAGATAGAAAGAGAAGCCGCAGTAAGTATGGTGCTAAGAGGCCAAAGGCTTGATAGGAGGTAATGGAAAATGAGTAGAGAAAAAACCCCTGTCAGGAAAGTTACGCCTGACGCAGTATATAACAGCAAGGCTGTCGAAAAGCTTATCTGCAGAATGATGGTTTCCGGCAAGAAGAGTGTTTCCGCCAGAATCGTCTATGATGCAATGAAGATCATTGCTTCCAAGACAGGCGAGAAAGAGATCGACGTATTCAACAAGGCTCTCGAGAACGTAAAGCCTGCAGTTGAGGTCAAGTCAAGAAGAGTCGGTGGTGCTACTTATCAGGTACCTACCGAGATCAGAGAGTCAAGACGTGAAGCTCTCGCTATGAGATGGATCATCGCAGCAGCAAGAGGCAGAAATGGTAAGACAATGGCAGACAAGCTCGCTGACGAACTCATCGATGCATACAACTCAACAGGTACAGCTTTCAAGAAGAAGGAAGATGTACACCGCATGGCAGAAGCAAACAAGGCATTCAGCCACATCCGCTTCTAATTACGGCATGTTTTGTAGAAATAGGGACTGTGAAAAGCAGCCCCTATTTTAATCATTGAAAGAATAGGAATCAGATATTTGCTTTGATTGCCTGACTCAGCTGATCTGCGCATGATGTGGGTTTGAAGCCGCATGTGTTGCCGCTGAGGATGGAAGCAATTTCTTTTGCATTCTTTCCTTCGCAGAGCTTTCCGATAGCTTTCAGGTTGCCGTTGCAACCGCCTTCGAACGAGAGATTGTGGATGCGGTTCTCGTCGTCGAGATCGAAGTGGATGGCGCGGGCACAGACACCTTTAGTTGTATAGTTTACACTCTTCATATTTGTTACCTCTTACTTAGAGAAAGATAGTCCCTTAGAAAAAAAGAGGCAAGACAAAAGTTATCGGCGACTGGAAGCACATTGAAAATACAACTTTGACTTTCAATTAATCTTCCGTTATTATTTTCAATATAAGAAAGAAATATCTAGATTATCGAAGAGGAGGTTGATTGTGGGTATGTATATTAATCCCGGAAACAGCGGTTTTTCAGGAATTGCTGATTCCGATTATGTTGATAAAACAATGCTCATAGATCTGATTAATCAATCTATTGAAAGTGATAACCCTCTTACTTGTGTTTCACGTTTCCGCCGCTCCGGTAAAAGTTATGCTGCAAGAATGCTCACAGCCTATTACGACTCCTCCTGTGATTCACACGCTCTTTTTGACGACAAGAAGATAGCCTCTACTCCGGATTATGAGAAACATATAAACAAATACAATGTAATTCGTTTTGATACGGCAAGCTTTCTTTCCATTGCACGCCTTAACGGTATAGATATGAAAGATGTTCCATTGATGATTTTAAAGGCGCTTAACAGAGATTTAAAGGATTCTTATGGAGTTTCAGGAGATGATTTCATCAATAATGTAATAAGTGTTGTTGAATCAAGCGGAAAACGCTTTGTCTTCGTAATCGATGAGTGGGATGCAGTTATAAGAGGGTGTAAGGACGATATATATGCTCAAAAAGCCTATGTTGCTCTTTTGCGCGAATGGTTCAAGAACGGGAACTTTACACCTAAGGCTGTTGCTGCTGCATATATGACGGGAATACTGCCGATCAAGAAGTTCGGCTCTCAGTCTGAGCTTAACGACTTTAATGAATATACGATGATAAAACCTCATAAGTTATCCCCGTTTGTTGGATTTACGGAGGATGAGGTAAAAGAGATCTGTCTCAAGAGGAATGTCTCCTTTGAGAAGATGAAATTCTGGTATGACGGGTATTCCTACCCGGAAGTCGGCACTATTTATAATCCTTATTCTGTAATGCGTGCTTCGGAATATAATGATTTCTCGACTCATTGGGTTCAAACAGTATCTCCTTATGCATTAGATGAAATTATCGACAGGGATTATGAGGGGCTTCAGAAGGCTGTAGCCGAGCTTGTCGGAGGAATAGAGGTAAAGGTTGATACCGACGGATTTGCCAATGATTTGGTTTCATTCAAGGGAAAGGATGATGTTTTGACTCTTCTTGCACACCTTGGGTATCTTGCATACAACAGAGAGACTGAGACTCTCCGTATTCCCAATGAAGAGATAAGAAAGGTGTTTCAATATTCAATACATTATCTTACAGTTGAAGAAGGCAGAAAGAGGCTTGAGAGGAGTGAGAAACTCTTTGAGAATACCATTAATATGAATGAGAAAGCTGTAGCCGAGGCCATTGAACGTGTTCATAGGGAAGAGACAGTTTCGCTGTACTATAACAGAGAAGAAAGCCTCAGGAGTGTCATCAAGCTTGCATATTATACATATAGAGATCATTACATGCAGTTTGAAGAGCTCCCCTCTGGAGATGGCGCTGCAGATATCGTCTACATTCCGCTTCCGGACTCCGTGTGGCCGATGCTTGTAGTTGAACTCAAGTGGAACAAGAGCGCCTCGGGAGCAATAGACCAGATACTCGATAAGAAATACCCTTCTGCTTTCAACAACTACAATGGCGATATCCTCCTTGTCGGCATCAACTATGATAAGAACGATAAGAAACATACAGCGAAAATAATGGAGTATAAGACTAATGAATAAGAATAAGATAGTTGTAATTGACGGACAGGGTGGAAGTATAGGGCGGTCCGTTGTCGAGAAGCTTGTTGAAAGAGGTTATAGAGATAATATCATATGCATCGGAACCAACGCCACGGCAACCCAGAATATGCTGAAGGGCGGGGCGAGACAGGGCGCAACGGGAGAGAACCCGGTCGTCTGTGCATGCCGCGACGCCTCATTCATCATAGGACCAATCGGAATCATGATGGCAGACTCGATGCTCGGGGAGATCACTCCCGGTATTGCCGCCGCGATAGGCCGAAGTGACGCTCATAAGATCCTTATTCCCATTAACAAGTGCGTTACAGTCTCGGGCGTAAGAGATATAACTCTCAATGAATATATAGATGATGCTGTGGAGAAGCTCAGCTTCCAGCTTGACGAGAAGAGCTGAATCAAAGAGAATCAAGGAGGTCACGAAGGCCGAGGGAGACGAATCTCCCGACTTAATGTTATTAAGCTCTGCCATGATGGTATCTAACAAATAAAGCGGAATCATCGTGGACGAAGACTACATCATTCAAATCAAAGACATTTCCATTTCTTTCGGCTCAACTTGTGTCCTAAGTGATTTTTCCCTCAGTCTCAAGAGGGGCGAGAAGATAATACTTACCGGTCCGAACGGGTCGGGTAAGACAACACTCTTAAAGGCTGTACTCGGAAATGTGAAAGTCAATAAAGGATCCATTTTAATTAACCGGGGTGTTTCGATTGCATATTCCCGCCAGGGAGCGCCTGAAACAAAAGCTCCTCTTTCTTCCTTTGAAGTTGTATCCATGGGCCTCTACAAATCGAAGAACAAAGATAAGAGCATTGTCGAGGATGCGATGAAGAGAACAGGCGTTTATGCTCTTTCATCCCGTCCGTTTTCGCTTTTATCGGGAGGGGAGAAACAGCGTGTATGCATTGCACAGTGCCTTGTCAGAAATCCCTCTCTCATTCTCTTCGACGAGCCGTCGTCTTTTCTCGACTCTTCATTCAGAGAAGAATTTGTCTCCATAGTAAGAGAGCTTCCTTCATCTGTTGCCGTCATTCTTGTATCACACGACGAGATTCTCATTAATGAACTGGGCTGGCCGTGTGTAAAGATGGAAAGGAGGGGGTAATGGAGAGGATAATCACACTTCTTGCTCTCAAACCCATCCTCTACGGCTTCATCGGAATGGCAATAAGCGGCCTTACATTCCCCGTTGCCGGCGTTATTGTTGTCCAGAACGGCCTTATAGCCCTGAGGTACATGCTCATGCACGGCGTGATTCTCGGCGGTGTTATTGCAATTGTCCTCGGAGTGCCGATGCTCTATGTAGTAATACCTTTAAATATTATCCTTGTCCTCTTTATGATGGCGATGAACAGGAGCGGACGCACCCTAAATGTGTCGAGTACGGCGATGATGGTCTTTACGATGGGGCTTTCGTCTCTCCTCAGCCACTTATTCGATGTTCCGAGTAAAGATACACTCGAAGTCCTCTGGGGAAGCCCGTTCGCCCTCACAAAGACAGATCTCGTGCTTCTCTTCTCTCTCGGTCTCTTAATAATTTTATATGTAGTTGTATTCTTCAAACCGCTTTCGATGCTCTTCTTCGATAAGGATACGGCACTCTCCATGAAGGTTTCCGTGGAGAGACATAATACCGTTATGGTACTCCTGACAGCTCTTATCATATCGGTTGCGATGAAGGTGCTGGGAGCACTCCTGATCGATGCGCTTCTTGTTCTCCCCGTTGTCGGGGCGGAGAAGAGGGCAGAGAGCCTCAGGGGATTATTTATCATGAGCGCAGTAACGGGATTCGTGCTTTCGACTGTGGGGTATCTGGTGTCACTTCTATGGAATCTTCCCGTGAGCGGCACATTAGCGCTCCTCGGGGTTCTGGGCTACCTTATGAACTGGATAATAACAAAGATAAAAGATAGCAGGAGTAAGAGATGAAAAAACTATTTATATTAATTTCTCTTTTAGTGTGTTCGTCCCTTCTTTTCGCCCAGAGCGTGAGCGAGAAGGCTGATGGCGGTTATGTTGCCTCGACAAGCTGGGTTGCCGCGATAGCAGAGCTCTCCGGCCTCGATGATGTTAAATCAATAGCTCCGGCAGAGCTCAAGCATCCGCCCGAGTATGAAATAACACCCGACGATATGGCTGCTGTCGTAAACGCAGAGCTCTTCATGCATGCCGGATACGAGAAGATGATGAAGACGATAAGTACCGCTGCGGAGCTTGACGAGTCAAAGATAATAAAAGTCACGACGACAAACACTCTCTCCAATCTTTCCAAAATGGTTGAGCTTATATCATCAAAGGCGGGAACGGAAGAGGAGGGGAGGAAACGCTTCGGAGAACTCGAGACTCTCATAGAGGAGGCAAGAGCACGTATTGAGGCATCTCCCAATAAGGAAGTGGAGGTTTATGCCAATGTCAACCAGGCTGAGTTTGCCCGGGATCTCGGCCTCAACGTTGTCTCCGTCTTCGGCGCGGGAGCATTGACTGCCGGAGAGATAGAGGAGGCTGCAGAGAAGAAATACGTCCTTGTCATCGATAATATCCACGCTCCCGTTGCTTCTGTCATCAGCTCGGTCAGCCCCGGTAGTACAATACTAATGTGGCGTAATTTTCCCGATCATCTGGGTGAAAATGCTCTATATAATGTAATAAAAGGGAATCTTGAACTCTTATGGGAGACCGGTCTTTTCTGATTCGGGGACGGTAATTTTTTAAGTCAACATAAGATAGTGGAAAGTGTTGACAAGATTTTCAAATTCAAGTAGATTAGTCAAAGTGTCGCCAGAATGCTTGGGGCTAACCCGGCTGTGGCGTCTAGAGCCAAACCGATTGCTGAGGCGAGAAGGGTGGTTCCGGAAGTAGTTTTTTTTATTGTAATTACGTATGTCGTCAAGAATTTGCCGACCTCTGGAACTTCACATTACTAACTTGGCAGTCAGTTGTCTCAAGGAACTGTAAAGGCGTGGGCCTTTATAAATATTATTTTGATTTGTGGCGTTTGCCACAAGGAGGAACTGATGGCTAAGGAAAAATTCGAGAGAACTAAGCCACACGT
>CAVHKW010000020.1:0-2713 GCA_963636745.1 uncultured Oscillospiraceae bacterium
CTGTTTCTATAGTAATAATATCATAAGAAAAGAGTTAAGTGACAAGTGTAATTTCGGGACAAAGATATAATTCAAGAAGTCTTCAAATCTTCGTGAAGTATATATCTTTGGCATCAAGGAGAATATAACGCCCGGATGAGAAATCAAAGCCCGAAGATGACACAAAAGCAATTTCGACACAATCGAGAGCAACATCCCTCACCTGTGCTTCCTCCTTTTCACATTCTTCCTTCGTCATAGGAGAAGAGTAGAACTTGCACTCACAGAAGGCATATCCATTATTCTTTTTAAGGACAACATCAAACTGCCCGTTTTTTCTTCTTTCCTTGTCATCATACCAATATGTACCGAAGTCCTCGACTCCACTAAGATCCCCCTTATGAGCAAGACGGACAAAATACTCCAGAACAATCCCCTCGAAACGATAACTTATGAAAGTGTTTAGGGACGGAAGTATGTACAGAGAAAAGAAGCTCTCTTCTCCGTACTTCATTATGAATGCGTCACGTGAGAAGATATATGAAAAATAGAAACGCATCAAATTATCCTTAATTTCATAGAACTGCTTACGGGCATCACTCTTTCTGTTAATAGGCGATATCTTATTGATAGTCTCCATCGACACAAGATTCTTCAATTGCTTGTCCAGGAGTCCCGTATTATTTTCATTAAGGAAGGAAAGAATATCGCTGTAGCGTTTCTTTGAGTTTGAAAGGCATTCAAGTATCCTCACATCATAGCTCTTCTGAATTTCCTTCAACATCACGCTTTCAATGTAAACACGAAGAATGCTGTCCTCTCCGATGACCTTCTCCTTTATGTTCTCCTCGACGCTCTTTGAATAGTCGAGATTTGAAAGTACATACGGAGAGCCCCCGAAGACGGAGTAAAACCTGATCTTTTCCCTCACATCAAGGTCCGGGTAAAAAAGGGAAGCATCAAGATAATCAAACTCTTCGACATGCAATATGAGAGAGAATCTTCCGAAAAGAGGATTATCCTCCGTCAACAGCTCTTTCATGGATGATATGTATGAGCCGCATAGGACAATCTTAACGTTAGCCGGAAGGCTGTCTATTACAACCTGCATGAAGGAATCGACTTCACCGCTCTTACGGCTTTCTTTCCAATATTGGTACTCGTCCAGTACAATGAGAATATCTTTATTCAAGGATTTAAGATAATCGAAAAGATCAAAGACAGTGTTGAATCTTATGTCGGGAAGTCCCAGGGAAACCGCAACACTACGACATAAGAGGGCAAGATTTCCGTCATACGTTGTCTTCGTAAAAAGATGATAAATCAGAGTACCGTTATAAAACTTTGAAGCCTCCTGAAGGAGCATCGACTTACCAACCCTGCGCTTCCCATAAACAAGAGAAGCACTCTTCGCATTCTTATTGAACTCTTTTTTCAATTTCTCCAGTTCGCGGCTGCGTCCTAAAAACATCTCACCTCCACAGCTGAATGATAATTCAGTGAATTTATATTCATTTTATTTCCCGGAAGACCAAAAGGCAACATCAAAGGTCATGAAAACTCATTGACGATGAGGATATTTACATCTGAATAATAATTCAGTGAACGCAAATTCAGTTATCCAGGGTTGGAGTGGGAGTCTCTTTCTTCTTTCCCCTGCTTCTTTTTCTCTTCTTCCTGGGCTTTTTGGGAGTCTGGGGTTCTTCTTTCTTCTCTTTCTTCTGGGCCTTGCGTTTTTTTGTTCTTATGCCGTTGTACTCCATAACCAAGAGAGATGCCTTCTCCATATCGACATTACTCGGCGTTATCGGGCTCAGGAGCACCTTGGCCTGTCTGAAGACGTCTTTTAATATCTCACCGGGCTCCGAAAGCTTTGTCCTGTCGATGATGACTGCAGAGCGGATCATATAGTAGATCATCTCGGCCTTAGTAAGGAGAGGCTCCATATTCTCCTTTGCAAGCATCACCCTCTCGTCAAGATCTCCAAGGCTCTTCTTGACATCTTCGTTTCCAACATGAAGGGTATACATCGGAACAATGTAAGACAGTAGATGATACTTCTTCAGCTCAAGAAAGATATCTCTGCTGCAGCCGGAGGAGAGAATCTTCATCACCTCATCGGTAAGCCTGCTTGTAGATGAATCAAGAAGATTCGAGGCATTCATCCTCAGGGCCACTTTGACGTTGAAGCAGAACGAGAAACCTGTCGTCACCTTGTACTTGACGGCTCTTATCATTCTGACGGGGTCTTCCGAGAAGGAATACGAGAGTGGAATGAGGGAGCGGATTCTCTTCTTCTCAAAGTCCTCCATACTCTCCGTAAAATCCAGGATCTCGCATGTACGGGGGTTGTAGTAGAGACTGTTTATAGAGAAATCACGACGACGCGAATCCTGTTCGATTGTGCCGTAGATGTTGTTGTTGCCGTCTTCGAAATTCTCCTCGTCGCTGCGGAATGTAGTGACTTCGATTATCTTGCTTCCGAAGAATAGATGTACAATACGGAATCTCTTTCCTATTATACGGCTGTTCCAGAATAGACGCTGCACCTGCCTCGGGCTGAGAGAAGTACCTATGTCGAAATCCTTCGGTTTGTGCCCCAGCATTATGTCGCGGATTGACCCTCCGACGATATATGCCTCCCCTCCCGACTGCTGTATCTTTCTTATAGCCCAAAGCGCATCCCTGTCTATCATGCTGTTTCTGACGGGATGTTCTTTTGAAGTATATATTC
>CAVHKW010000021.1:0-3996 GCA_963636745.1 uncultured Oscillospiraceae bacterium
CCCTTGTGTTGTAAAATAAGAGAAAAACTAATTTTTTGTGGAATAAGTAATTTTACTACTCTTCTATTGAGTTTTACCTAGAATATGAATGCCTCCCGGATAGAGGAAGGCATTAATCTCATTAGAATGGTTTATAACTCACTCCCAGAATCAGCTGGAAGTCGTGGGCGTTGTTACCCTTCACGTTGTAGATATTGTTCATCATGACAAAATCGAGAGCAGCATTGAGGGTAAGGTTGTCGAGAAGTTCGTACTCTGCACTCACTCCTATATCCAATGTGTACCATATCGAGTTACGCTCATTGACGCTGTCGTATCTGTAGTTTCCTGTATTGGAATGGTCCGTTGTGATTCCAGAGTGCTGTTTTTTGTAGTCTTCTTCCGTTGTGTGGGCGGGAATCTTAGTCCAGATTGTCCATAAGTCATGGGTGCCGTGCATCATGAAGAATGTCTTTGCGCCCAGAGTCAACCTGTCTTTCTCCCACGAAGCGGAAAGATTCGCGACAAGAGTATCAGGGCCGTATTTGTAACCTATTACGTACTCATCATAGAGAACATCGCTGTCTGTTATTTCATTGAATGAGTAGAGTCTGTACTTGACTGCCGCTACGTAGTCAAGGCCGTAGCCCCAGCCGCTGTATCCATCTCTTATGTATGTATACGGCGTAACATATACAACTTCCGGATTTAGTGTAAAGAGGCCGTCGGAGAGCTTTGTGATATATTTGGCTCCGATTAAATATGCCTTTGCATCCGGCGTCGTATCCTCACCCAAATTAGGTCCCGGCAATGTATCGAAGACAGGGAGGGCGAAGTTATCAAGGAGGAACTGACCATATATGAGGAGGCCTTTCATCACCGTCCAGTTGACTTCAATTGTAAATGTGGAGTTGGAGTTCGTCGGCATGAATGCATTATGCATGAAATACATCGGCGATATTGCACCGAACTGGATAGAGCTCGTCTCGGACATATAGGTCAAAGCCTCCGTAACTGCAAGAGTGAGCTTATCGTCGAAGAGACGTCCTTCGAAGCGGTGGGCCGCATAGAATGAGATTCCCTTCATCTCGATGGCGGAGGTGTTATGGTCGTTTGCATTATAAGATGTTGCTGTATAGTAATTCTCTTTATTGGGGAAGAATGAGAGGAGATAAGTATACTTGTACCTCGGAGAATATGCCGTAAAGCGTGCAATATCGTAATATGGGAAGTTATCGGAGAGGACAAGGTTTCCCGTTGTTCCGCTTCCCCAGCTGAGTCTGTCACGCCCTATCTGGACCGACCAGCCGTTTCCTCCGAATGAGAGGAAGGCTCTGGACGGGAAGTTTATATCGAGCAGCTTTACATCAAGATCGAAGAGATTCTGGAATGCAGGAATATTTGAATTGAACCTTGTGGAACCGATCTCCTTCTTACCTCTGACGGAGTTTGCAAGATAGGCGTTGAAGAATGTATAGAAGTGGTCCCCGAAGTATGTATCCCAGTCGATTTCGAAGAATGGAGTATTCTTCGAGAGGTCTTTTCCGAACCAGTAGCTGCGGCCGGCAAAAGCGGTCTCCTCAATGCCGTTGCGGTCTTTTCGTGTTATTGCATCGGAGTTATATGTGTGGACATAAATATCGAGATTGAGATAGCCGTCAAGGTTCATCGCGGCACCGTCAAGGTTGTACTCAGCCTCTACCCCGAGCTCTGCAATAATTCGGTCATAGATTTCCTTATATTCTTCTGGAATAGAGTTCAGATTCAGAGCTGAAACCATTTTCTCAAGCTCATCTCCGCTCCACGGTCCTGTTGTAGACGGCGCGGCATGTCCTGTTACGATGTAGATTGTCGTAATATCCTTGTAGACAGAGCTGTCTACACTGTAAATTTTCTGACTATTTGCCCCCCCTGCGAAGAGTGACAAAGAGAGCAGAATCGATAGTAAAATACAAATAGTTCTTTTCATTTCATTACCTTTAACGAAGAGAGTGTACCATAGTTTTCAGATTGCATGCGTTTAAATTGATAAGCTGTTCGGCATTTCACCTTCCATGAAAGAAGGCTTTTCAATTCCCAGTGCGTTGAGTACGACGACTGCGATATCTTTCGGCGTCGTATCAGTCCCGAGCTCTCCGCTGACACTGTGGCCCTTGAGTGCAATTGTGATCTCCATTTCCTCCGGTGTACTTCCACCGTGGTTTTTATCTATGCCGCCGTGGTCTGTTACAACAAGAAGGAGAGTCTTATTGTAGTCTATTCTTTCATTGACCTTCCCTATGAACTCTATGTTCTCTTCAAGGGCCGAAAGGTATTTCTCACTCCCGTAACCGTCACTGTGTCCGCTCTCGTCAACGCTTTCAAGATGAACGAACATCAAGGTCGGAGAAGGATTATTATCGAGATAATCGAGTGTCATATTCTCAATCTCTTTTGTTGTATATACAGTGGAGCAGAAGCGCTTGTCTGATGATTTATACACCCCGGCTTCGGGTTCTATCAAACCATAATTGATTGAATTCCACTCTGAAAAAGAGACAAGAGAAGATGATGGATAGACCTCTCTGATTATCTTGAAAATACTTGGATATTGACTATATGGAAAGCGCTCGCATGAGATGCTGCCGTTCACGCATTTATGAAGAGTAGGGCTTACGCCGTGAAGATAGGAGCCCCAGTTCTGTGCACTGACTGACGGTGTCTCGCATGTTGCATTGTATATGACAGAGGAGTTCTTTGAAAATATATTCTTGAAAGCATCGAACTTCTCGAAATAACTTCCCGCCCCGTCGATTCCTATTATAATCACGCTCTCATAGGGAGCTTTGCCGGCAGTCTTCTCGAATGTAAGAGGATTACATGAAACAAGGAAGGGAATAATGAGTAAAAGAATCAACAATCGTCTCATCCATGCCTCCTAGAAACGGTACGAACAGCCGAGACGGAAGTTCAGGGCTGAGAACAGAAGCGCAAGCTTTCCCGCCGTTATATCGACCCAGCCGCCGTCTTCAACCTCTTTGACTGCCGTAGGAACAAAGGCCCAGAAGCCGAATCCTGCATAGTTGGCATTATCGACTCCGCCGTAGTTGATATATGCAAAAAGAGGAAAGCCGAGGCCGAGATAGATGCTGCTTTTCTCTCCGAGTTTGAGATCGAAACGGCTGTTTACATTGAATAAGACCATATCGCCGCTCTTGAAGGCGCTGAAAACACCTTCCGTACTCTTTGCATGAAGAGCCGTCACACCACCTCCGAGCGACAACGCAATAGTGTTATTGTCTATTACTCTCCAGGCTGCATCCACCGTGAGGCCGTGAAGAAGATGATTGCCGTATTTGAATCTCTCGGCTCCCGGGAGGGATGTATCGAGCACCTTGTCCATAATTAGATATGCGATAAGCCCTCCGATACCGTATGTCGTATTAACCTTGACGGAGAAATCGAAACGACCCGCCTCATAACGGGCGCCCAGCTCGGAGGGAATGCCGAGACCGACATCAAGCGCAAAGCCATTTGCAAAGGAAAGGCTCAAGACGAGAGAGAGCAGTATTAGCAATATGATTGATTTCTTCACTTTATAATCCTGCTCTTGAGGTTAAATTCAAGAAGGCAAAAAATCAACCCGGGCCCTACTCTTTCACCTTCTTGAGAGCTCTCGTATGCATGGTAAAGAGGAGAATAAGAAGGGCCGATAGATAGAAAGGAAGTAGATAGAGTGTAGTTCTCTCTGCAACAAAGCCGAAGATGGGAGGCATGAAGGATGAGCCTATGTAGGCTGTTGCCATCTCGAGCCCTATGACAGCCTGGGAGTTATCAAAACCGAAATGAGTGGGGGTCGAATGAAGAAGAGAGGGATAGATAGGAGCACATCCGAGTCCTATCATTACAAAACCGGCAAGTGAGAAGTAGGCACCGGGGGCGAAGACGAGGATCAGGACACCCGCTGCAACAAGTACAACGCCCACTCTCACCATCCTGTCATCATCAAGAGAGAGTGTCAGGAATCCCGATAGGATC
>CAVHKW010000022.1:0-14868 GCA_963636745.1 uncultured Oscillospiraceae bacterium
TCTTGCTGAATTCTCCATATCGGACCCTCCTTGATATGTTCTTGTTTTTTAAATAATTACCTCATACCTGAAATATAAGGTGAAGAGAGGGGGACGGCAAGGGAATAAATCCGTTTGTCCCTAAATAGAATAGTTTATGCACACAAATTTACCCGGAGGTTGAATTCTGGCTCTCACGTCTTCATAAGATAACAATACCAGGATACGAAAATTGAGATTGCCACTGAGGCTTTATACTTATGCTTACATGGAGCTTGAACTGCTTGCACAGTGTTGTTATCTTCCTTAACTCCTTCAAAGGAGATAAGTCATATATACCGGAAGATATACAATGCCGTCATTTTCCCTGTAGTCATCCGTATGTATGACATAAGGTGTATGGAGAACTTCTGAGTATTTCTTTCTGAACTTGTTAAGAGACGAAAGAGTGTAGTTCTTCCCGGATTTTACCTCCAGTGGTGATATGTTATGCCTGTTCGTGATTCTGCTCTTTGCTGTAAGAAAGTCTATCTCCATACGCGAGGATGCGTCATCACGTGAGGAGTTGGCATAGAAGTAGAGTTTGTGACCGGATGAACGCAGCATCTGGGCTACAGCGTTTTCCATAACCATCCCCATGTTGACTTCCAGCTTGTCGAAGAGGATTTTCTTGTAGATTTCCTCTTTCTCCGTCTCCTTTTCATCAAAGATATGACTCAGGAGAAGCCCGGTATCGGAAAGATAACATTTCAGGAGTGTTCTCTCCCTGTTCAGATTCAGTCCGATATTAGGCTCGGTTGTGTTGAACGAGAGATTCACGATCATTGCATCACTGAGCCAGAACAAAGCGTCATGATAGTCATCAAACGAGGCTCCTTTCTCTAAGGAGGAAAGCTTGAAATGCCTGTTGAGGTTCTTCAGCTGTGATGGAATTTCATCGAATGCCGCTTCGGTCTTGATAGCGTACTTTCCGGAGTGTGTTCTTATATCTTCTCTGTAAAGCTTGAGTATTCTCCGCTTTTCTCTGTCGACTGCATCAAAATCCTTCTCTGTTTTGTTGAAGTATGTATCAACAGCCTGAGGCATACCTCCGGCTATCAAATATTGTCTGAAGATATCCATTGCCTTACGGTGAAGCGCCTGCCCGAGCGGCTCTCTCTTTTCAAAACACAGCCGGATGAGGAATGACATTTCTTCGTATCCACCGGCAGTGAGGAATTCCTCAAAGTCCATTGGATACATGTTGATTGAATCTTCCTCCGAGGGAATCAAGATATCTTTGACGTGTTCCTTTATTGATATAAGTGATCCCGTTTCTATGTAGTCATATCTTCCGTCTTGAACAAGATACTTTATTGCACTCCTCGCTCTCGGGAAAAGCTGGACTTCGTCGAAAATGATGAGAGACTCCCTGTCATAGAGCTTCACACCGTAGTAAGCCTTCATTTTTAGGAAGAACGTATCGAGATCTGTGAGGTAATGATTGAACAAATCCTTTACCTCTTCATCAACTATATTGAAATCGAGAAGGATATACGACTTGTACTCTCTCTTTGCAAATTCTTCCACTATATAGCTTTTTCCGACTCTTCTGGCACCCTGCACAAGAAGGGCGCTGCTGCCTTTTGATGTGTTCTTCCAGGACAGGAGGGACTCATAGACCTTTCTTTTCATGTTTAGATGATAAACCACAAATCAAGGAATTTGAAAGATGGTTTTAGCCATAAATCATGTTTTTTAATGGTGATTTCAGCCATAAATCAAGATTTTATGATTTTTCGTTCCGCCAAGATTGAGTAAGCTTATACTTCGAAATCGAAGAGTCCGTCATTCTTCTCTTCAAGGGCTTTGATTAGATGGTAGATGCAGCTGTTGTACGGAGTTTCGATTCCCAGCTCTTCTCCTTTTTTTGTAACATATCCCGAGAAGGCGTCTATCTCCGTGTGGCGCTTGTTATCGAGATCCTGCAGTGTCGACCATCTTGTGGCAGCTCTTTTTGCTCTTTTCTTTTCCTTGAACGGGTATTCTCCAAGAGGAATGTTCTTCTTTCTTGCAATAGTGGCTACCTCGTCCCATAACTTTTCTGCAATGAAATCGACATGATGAGAGATGGAGTAACATCCCGCTCCGATTCCAAGGACGGCCTGGGGAAGGTTACCAGAACAGTTTGATGCAAATTTATACCATTGGTCATAGAGAATATTTTCAGAGAGTGTACACTTGAGACCTGCTTTATCGAAGAGCGCTTTAACATCTCTCATTCTCTCTGATGTTCCTCCGTTCTTCTCGCCTATGAAGACACCGCCTGCCGCGTCGGGATCGAAGTTAATCGAGCTGCCGTTCCTGTGGGATGATATCTGCATCATGGAGTAGAGAATATTCTTCTCGTTTATCACGGATGATATTTTCTCTTCGCTTTCGACCCCGTTGAGAAGGCTTATTACTATGGTGTTCTCTCCTGTGCACATCCTAATGGAGGGGAGAATGTTTTCGAGGTCTCCGTTCTTTGTGGCGACAAGAAGTAAATCAACATTTTTCACATATTCTTCCGTGTAGGGTAAGTAGCGTACTCCGTTGATGGTTACACCGTTTTCCTCGAGTCTTTCCCTTCTTGTGCCGGAAGCAATGACAGTTGTGGCAACACTATCCTTTATTCTTTCGAGTCCTTCATAGAAGTATGATCCGACGGCACCAAGCCCGATAATCGCAACGCTTTTTATATCCATTACTCTCTCCTCGTCATATTATTGTCCCCTCTTATCAAGTGTGCAACAAAAAAAACTCAGATATTTTTCAAATGTGATATCTTCTCATTTTTCTTGAATTATCCCTCTTTTAGTGTAGAGTGATATATCAGAGGAAACGATATGTACGATATAACAGCCATAGGCACAGCTTTGATAGATTTTACACCGATAGAAGTAAATGGTGGTGTTTTGTACGAGCCGAACCCGGGAGGAAGTGTTGCAAACTTCCTTGTCTCGGCTTCAAGAATGGGAGCAGCAACAGCCATCATGGCTAAGGTCGGAAGTGATAGATTCGGCTATCTTCTTAAGAGCACGCTGGAGGAGAGCGGTGTAGATACATCGTCGTTCATTCTCGACGAGGAGTATAATACTCCGGTCTCCTTTGTCACTCTCGCTCCTTCCGGGGAGAGGAGCTTTGTCTTCTACAGTGACAACATGGCGGACAGCCATTTGAGGGAGATCGATTACTCTCTTCTCGATAATACGAAGATGCTGGACACATCGTCATTCATACTCTCCGGCGACGAGTCATACTTAGCTGTCATCAAGGCTGCAGATTATATGAGAGGGAAGAAGAGGCTTATCGCCTTCGATATAAATTGGAGAGAGCGCATATGGAAGGGTGATATAGAAAAGGGAAGAAAGCGTGTTCTTTCTCTCATAAAGCGATCCGACATAGTGAAAGCTTCAATCGAGGAGCTGGAATTCATTACGGGCTTTTCTTCGCGCGATGTAGAAAAGGGAGCGGGAGCACTTCTGTCAATGGGGCCGGGGATGATTGCCGTTACCTACGGCGAAGACGGAGGCGAGGTCTTCACTTCAAAATTGAGGATATATGAAAAGGCATTTCCTGTTCATGCGGTTGATACGACAGGCGCCGGGGACTGCTTCTGGGCTGTCTTTCTCTCGACTCTCCTGAAAAACAAATGCGGCATTCTCGCCTCGAGTGAAAGTGAAATAAGACGGGCATTAAAGAGAGCGAACAAAGCGGCATCTCTTTCCGTTTCAAAGAGGGGAGGTATACCGTCGATGCCGTACCTGAGTGAGATAGGAGATGAAATATGAAAGCTGTAATAATAGGTGCGGGGCAGACGGGACGCGGTCTGATTGCAAGGCTGCTTTATCCCGGGGTCTCCATTGTCTTTGTCGATAAGAACGAGGATCTTCTTTCTTCCATAAAGGACGGCTACAGGATAAGTTTCTTCGGAGGAAAGAGAGATGATATATTCATAGATAACTTCTCTGTTCTTTCGACTAATGATCCCGTTTCAGTCAAAAAGGAGATTGCAGAGTCCTCGATAGTACTCATAAGCGTGAAGGTTGAAAACCTTGAGAGTGTAATACCGCTTCTCGAGGGAATTGAGCTTCCTCCGCTTCTTGTAGTTGAGAATGGAGTCGAGCCCTCGAGAATTCTGAGAGAGAAACTGCCGCAGACGGTAAAGATAGCCGATGCTCTTGTCTTTACGACAACGCTCGCAGTCGGAAAGGACATTCTCTCGCAGAATTACGACAATCTTCCTTATGATGCATCTTCTTTCACGCTTTCTCATTCGTTTCCTTTCACGGCGGAGAAGAATATGAAGGAGCTCGGAGAGAGGAAACTCTATACATACAACACTCTCAGCGCCCTTATATGCTACATGGGAGCCGAGAAGGGATACACAGTCTTCGGAGAAGCTGCAAATGATGAGGATATAAAAAGGAAGATGCTTCTCTTGAGAGATACTCTCGACTCTCTTATGGTCAGGCGATACAAAATAGACAGAGACGAAGAGCGGAAATTCTCCCTTGCCGCAGTCAATAAGTTCACCAGTCTCGAGATATATGACACAGTTGAAAGAAATGCCCGGAGCGTCAGACGTAAACTCGGGAAAAGCGAGAGGATAAGCGCACCGATAGTAATGTGCGGGGAATACGGAGAGAACGACGATATATTGATTCTCGTCTTCGCCCTCAGCTATAAATACGGGGTTCTTCATGAATCTCTTTCTGTTACGGACAAAGACCAATTTCTTATTGAAGAGTGTGGAATAGAGACGGAGAGGACACGGGAGAGAATAAAGAAGAAGATAGAAGAAGTGATGTAGAAAAATATCACAGTGAGATATGTTAGATCTGCGGATATCGTGACAGATATATCGCAGATTTTTTCGTTATATATAGTATTGTAGCATTTAAATTATTATAAATTAAGTAATAAAAAATTTTCTAAATTTTTCTTGACGGCATGTTCTTTTGTGCTAGTATGGTAGTCAGATATATCACAAAGGGAAATAAATAAGGGTTTGAGCCCTAAAAACACTACTTGTGATATTTCACACTTGATTTAGAGGATGATTATGAGACCCTATATATACATCAACAGCCGCGACAATGTCATAACAGCGCTCACCCTGATTGAGAAGGGAAGCACTCTTGAGACGGAGAAGGACGCTATCACATTACTTGATGATATTCCAGTCGGTCATAAGGCTGCACTATGTGACATAAAAGAGGGAGAGAACGTTGTAAAGTACGGAATCGAAATCGGACATGCCACTTGTGATATTAAGAAAGGGGAGTGGGTTCATACTCACAACATTAAATCCAATCTCACGGGTCTTGTCGGCTACACGTACTCGGGATGTACTGCACCGTCTTTTCCTCCCCGTCATGATACTTTCATGGGATACGTAAGAAAGGACGGAAGAGTCGGAACAAGAAACGAGTTATGGATTGTTCCTACAGTCTCATGTGTAAATCACACAGCGGATCTTCTTGCCTCCATGGCAAGAGAAAGATATAAGGACAGGTGCGACGGTATCTGGGCTTGTCCTCACAACACAGGGTGTTCCCAGCTTGATGAAGGTGCCGAGATAAGCCACAACATGCTCAACGGCATCATCCTTCATCCCAATGCGGGCGGCGTCCTCCTTGTCAGCCTTGGTTGTGAGAATGCGAATCTCGATACCATCCTCCCCACTCTCGGAGACTATGACGAAAAGAGAATAAAGAGCATGGTTACCCAGGATGTCGAGGACGAGATTGAAGAGGGCTTGAGGTTGATAGGAGAGATCCTCGACGAAATGTCGGCCGATAAGAGAGAGCCTGTCGGTGCTGATAAGCTTGTACTCGGCTTCAAGTGCGGAGGCTCCGATGCCTTCTCCGGCATAACCGCTAATCCTCTTGTCGGAAGAATCGCAGACAGAATATCTGCATCGGGCGGAAGCGGAATATTGAGTGAAATCTCCGAGATATTTGGTGCCGAGCAGTTTTTGATGAACAGAGCCGAGAACGAGAGCGTTTATCTGAGCCTCGTGGACCTGATAAACAGATTCAAGAAATATTACATGGACGAAGGTCTTCCCATCTATGAAAACCCTTCTCCCGGCAACAAGAAAGGCGGTATCTCGACAGATGAAGAGAAGTCGATGGGAAATATACAGAAGAGTGGAAGCGGTAAGGTCAGCGATGTCCTTACATACGGAGAGAGAGTGAAAAGAGGAGGAATCAGCGTTCTCGAGGGACCGGGCAATGACAGTGTTTCGATAACCAATATCCTCACATCCGGCGCAACTCTTCTTCTTTTTACGACAGGACGGGGAAACCCGCTTTCGACTCTTATCCCGACTATCAAGGTTTCGTCGAACTCGTCTCTTTCCGAGCGTAAGCACAGCTGGATAGACTTCAACGCCGGTCGTATTCTCGAAGGCGTAAGCATGGATGAGCTTGAAGAGGAACTATGGCAGCTTGTACTCGACACTGCAAGCGGCAGGGAGACGAAGAGCGAGAAGAACGGCTTCAGGGATGTGATGATTTTCAAGAAAGGAGCTCTCCTCTAGGAGGTATATATGGCACTCGAAAGTAAAAGAGAAAACAATGTTGTTATGAAGCTTGCATCACAATGCAGACTTCCGAGAATGGTGAAGGTCAAGCAGCTTCTCGACCCCACTCACATAGAGACGGAAGATATCCCGGCTATAGTCAGGGATGAACTCGAGAAGGCTGGAACAAGAGAGAGAATAAAGAAAGGTGACAGGATTGCCATCTCCTGCGGAAGCAGGGGAGTAGCGAATATCGCAACTGTCATCAAAGCGATCGTCGACTATGTTAAATCATGCGGCGGTTCACCGTTTGTTTTCCCGTCGATGGGAAGTCACGGCGGCGCAACTGCAGAGGGCCAGAGATTGATCCTCTCGGGTTACGGAGTCACTGAAGAGACAATGGGCTGCCCTATACTTTCGAGTATGGAAACAGTTTTTCTCGGTAAGACTGAAGACGGACGCCCTGTCTATTCTGATAAGAACGCATACTCTGCAGACGGCATAATCCTATGCGGCAGAGTCAAGGCTCATACAGCTTTCCGCGGTCCATACGAAAGCGGAATACTCAAGATGGCAGTTATCGGAATGGGTAAGCAGAAGGGAGCTGAGGCATGTCATGTGGACGGTTTTCTTGAGATGGGACGTATTCTCCAGGAAGTGGGGAAAGTTGTTCTCGACAACACCCGTGTCGTATCGGCTGTTGCGCTTGTAGAGAATGCATTCGACGAGACCTGCCTTATTTCGGCAATGAGCAAGGAAGATATATGGACGGAAGAGCCGAAACTCCTCAAATATGCCAAGTCGCGTATGGGAAGACTCTTCTTCGACAATATCGACACACTCGTCGTTGACAGAATCGGCAAGGATGTAAGCGGCGACGGAATGGACCCCAATGTCACCGGGCGCTTTGCAGTTCCCCATGTCCAGGGAGATTTGAAGGTCCAGCATATAGCGGTACTTGACCTTACTGAAGAGACCCATGGTAACTCCAACGGAATAGGACTCGCGGACGTAACGACAAAGAGGCTTGTAGACAAGATCGACTCAGACTGCACGTTCCCCAATGTATGTACATCGACTGTACTATGCACTCCGAAGGTACCGCTCTTCACACACTCAGATGAATCGTGTATCCAGATTGCACTCAGGACCTGTAACTACATCGATAGAGAGCATCCACGGGTAATCAGAATCAAGGACACAATGCACCTCGAGGAGATATGGATCAGTGAAGCGATGCTCTCCGAGGCAGAGTCAAGAGAGGACGTGGAAGTGCTCTCCGAGCCCTTTGAGTGGCCCTTTGACGAAAACGGCAACCTCTTTTAAGCACAAATAATCTCATAGAGATAAATTCAAATAAAAAAAGGAGATAATAAAGATGAAAAAGCTATTATCAATTGCACTTGTCGTTCTTTTCTCCGCTGTCATGCTCTTTGCAGCCGGCGGCCAGGAATCAACAAAGTCTGCTGATGCACCGTATGTTATCGGCGTCCCCCAGCCTCTCACAGGCACAAACGCACAGCCGGGTGAATGTGCTCTCTATGCTGTAAGAGTTGCAGCTAAGCAGATCAACGATGCGGGCGGACTTCTCGGTCACCAGATCGAAATCGTAAGCTACGACGACCAGGGAAGCCCCGAGGAATCTGTAAAGGTTGCAAACAAGCTCGTTGCACAGAATGTCGACGCAATCATCGGCTCATGTATTTCGAGTGCCGTTCTTTCTGCAGGCCAGATCTATGAGAATGCCCAGATCCCGACATTCGGAACAGGTACATCTCCCACATGGATGGCTAAGGGATGGCAGTATCTTTTCAGAGCATGCCAGAACAATGACTTCGCACTTCCTCTTGTTGTCAACAAGCTCAAGGAGCTCGGTGTCAAGAGAGTTGCTATCTTCGCCGGTCAGGATGATGCTGCAGTTGCAGGCGTGAAGACATTCACATCTCTTGCAGAGGCTGCTGGAATTACAATCACGACAACAGAGAGCTATGTTGAAGGCAATACCGACTTCTCAGGTCAGGTTGCAAAGATCATCAACTCCAACGCACAGGTTGTATTCATCTCCACATACGGCCCGACACAGCCTCTCATCGCTCGTCAGCTCAGACAGTTCGGATTCGACGGACTATGCTTCACAAAGGATATCTACCAGGTTGACGCTCTCCAGGTTGCAGGTGATGCTTCCAACGGAATCGCATTCGCTTATCCGTACCTGACTTATGAGACAATCGACGACTGTGACGATCCGTTCATCAAGCAGTTCCTCCAGGCTTACTACGACATGTTCGGAAAGCTTCCTGTATCTGACTGTGCTTACCGTGCATATGACTCGATGCTTGTCCTCAAGGCTGCTGTCGAGAAGGCTGGAACAATCGATAAGGTTGAAGTTGCAAAGGCTGTTAATACTCTTGATCACGTCCAGACACTTGCAGGTTACCAGGATTTCACAAAGGGTGACAGGGAAGGCCTGCATGAGTTCAACATCTTCGTAATCGACGACGAGAAGTACACAACATTTGCTGAATGGGAGAAGACGGACTCCTTCAAGAAAATCGTTTCCAAGTATTGATTTGATTTATCCGGCGGGGTTCGCCCTGCCGGTATGGCCCCGAACTAAAGGAAAACACAATGTTTATTCAAGTTATTGTAGCAGGATTTGTTATCGGCTGCGTCTACGGCTTAATCGCCCTGGGCTACAGCTTAATCTACAAAGCTTCGGGATTGATGAATTTTTCTCAGGGAGATGTACTGACTCTCGGCTGTTTCCTTGGATATACTTTCTACACTCTCCTTGGCTTATCTTATTGGCTTAGTCTACTTATCAGCGTCGTCATCGCCTTCTTCCTGGGCATGGCTGAAGAACGCTTCATCATAAGGAAGTTACAGAACAAAAACGTATTGGCTATCTATGTTGTCCTCGCGACAATATCTATCCAGTACATACTGCAGAATTCCATCCAGGCTATCTGGGGAACGAAGATGCTAAACTATCCTCAGGTGTTCCCGTGGAGAAGCGTCAAGATTTTCGGTGTCAACATCCAGACGGAGTCGATATCGTGTATCGTCATGTCGTTCCTGATGATGGTTGTACTGCAGCTCTTCATGAATCATACGAAATTCGGCACGGCCATGAGAGCCGCCGCTCTCGACCCCAAAGCTGCAAAGGCATGCGGAATCAACCCATCCCTTGCAACAGGTGTCACCTGGGGTATTGCAGCGGGACTCGCAGCAACGGCCGGAATCCTCCTTGGACCTATCTACGGCGTATTCATCATGCTCGGTTCGACTATCGGACGTAAGGGTTTCGCCGCAGCCATCATGGGAGGATACGGCAACGTCATAGGTGCAATCGTGGGAGGTATACTCCTCGGTCTCATCGAGACGCTCTCTGCAACCTATTGGTCGTCAACATATAAAGACATGATCGCCTACGGCCTTCTTCTCATATTCCTCTACGTACGTCCGACGGGAATATTCAACGAAAAGGCTCTTAACAGATGAGGAGGGAAAAGATGATTGATTTGAACAAAAAGAAAAACAACAAAACCCTGTCAATTGCAGTCGTTGCAATACTTCTTCTGGCGATGCCTTATATCTTCAAGCTTTTCGGCTTCTCATACGGGGTGCTCGTACTCTGCTTTACTACTATCTATGTAATTGCAGTATCGGGACTGGATGTGAACTTCGGCTATTGCGGACAGATCTCAATGGGACACGCTGCTTACTTCTGTATCGGTGCATACGGCTCGGCGATGCTTCATCAATACTGCCATATCCCCGTTATGATAACCATGATTCTTGCCTCCGTTATTGCAGCTCTGATGGGTGCCATCGTTGCATTCCCTGCATCGAAGCTCGTCTTCCACTTTCTCTCGCTCTCGACAATTGCATTTGCAGAGATCGTATATACCCTTGTGCTCAATTCGCCGGGTAACATTACGGGAAACGCAGTCGGAATGTTCACCGACTCCATATCGCTCTTCGGCCTTACTCTCAAGAGCAACTACGCATTCTATTATTTCGGTGTTGTGATGTGTGTTCTCTTCCTCCTTGTCAAATATCTTCTTGTCAACTCAAGAGTGGGAAGGGCATGGATAGCAATCCGCGAGAACGAGGATGCTGCCGACGGCATGGGTGTCAACGTCGTAAAGTATAAGGTCATCGCATTCTCACTCTCGGCATTCTATACAGGATTTGCAGGAGCAATGTATGCACACCTTGTTAAGTACATCGGACCCGATACATTCACGATGAAGCAGTCTGTTATGTTCATAACCATGATGCTCTTCGGAGGAACGGGGTCGATCATCGGGCCTATCATCGGCTCTGTCTTCATTCTCTTCATCACCGAAAGCCTCAGAGCCTTCGAGCAGTACCAGATGCTTATCTTCGGCTTCTTACTTCTCGCTGTCGTTCTGGCATTCCCCGGTGGAATCTACGGTGTATTGAAGGATGGAGTTAAGAAGATCAGAAGAAAAGGAGTTAAGAATGCTGCTTGATATATCCCATCTTTGTCTAAGTTTCGGCGGTCTCAAGGCGACTAACGACGTCTCGATCAGCCTCGAGGAAGGAAAGGTATATGCTCTTATCGGGCCCAACGGTGCGGGTAAGACAACTTTCTTCAACCTCATAAGCGGAGTATATAAACCCAACAGCGGGACAATCACATTCGACGGAGAGCGCATTGACGGCCTCAGGCCCTACCGCGTAAACCAGGCTGGAATTGCAAGAACATACCAGGTAATCAACCTCTTTCGGAAGATGACGGCAATAGAGAATGTCAAAGTCGGAATGCACTCGCGTCTTTCGTCTTCTTTCTTCCAGTCGATGTTCCATACAAAGGCCGAGAGAGAGGAGGAAGCGAGAATCGAAGAGGAGGCTTTGGAGCTATTGGACTTCGTCGGCCTCAAAGACCACGCCTATGCACCCGCCGGAGACCTCTCCTACGGCCAGCAGAGACTCCTGGAGATAGTACGTGCAATGGCGTCAAAGCCGAAGCTTTTACTTCTTGACGAGCCTGCTGCAGGTATGAACTCAACGGAGAAAGTCGAGCTCAATGCCTTAATTAAGAAGATTCTCAAGAAGGGAATTACCGTCCTTCTTGTCGAACACGACATGAAGCTTGTCATGAACGTAGCCGATAAGATCTTTGTTCTCAACTATGGCAGCCTCCTTGCAGAGGGTAAGCCGGAGGAAATACAGAATAACAAGAAGGTTATCGAAGCATATCTCGGCGGAGGGGAAACTAAATGAGCGCATTACTTGAATTGAAAGGTTTCCACTATTCATATGGAAATATTGAAGTTGTTAAAGGTATCGACCTGTATGTCAACGAAGGCGAGATTGTAACTCTCATCGGTGCTAACGGTGCGGGTAAGACAACGACGATGCAGGCTGTGTCGGGGCTTCTTCCCTCGTCCGGCATCAAGGGTGAGATATGGTTCAACGGTGAGAGAATCGACCGTGTCAGCGGTAACCACATTGCAGCAAAGGGACTCTGCCAGGTGCTCGAGGGAAGGCATATCTTCTCGCAGCTCACAGTCGAGGAGAACCTTAAGACCGGAGCCTATCTCAGAAAGGACAAGAAAGGTGTTGCTGAGGACATAAAGAAAATGTACTCGCTCTTCCCGAGACTCGAAGAGAGAAGAAACCAGGACGGAGGAACACTCAGCGGAGGAGAGCAGCAGATGCTTGCCATCGCACGTGCTCTTGTCGCTAACCCCAAGCTCTTGCTTCTTGACGAGCCGTCACTCGGACTTGCCCCGATAATCATCGAGGAGATCTTCGAAGCTATCGTGAAGATCAGACGGGAGGGTACGACCATCCTCTTTGTCGAGCAGAATTCAAATATCGCCCTCAAGACTGCGGACAGAGGCTATGTCATGCAGACGGGAGAGATCATCATGGCCGACACAACAGAGAACCTCAGAAACAATGAAGAGGTCAAGAAAGCATATTTAGGAGAGTAGAATATGGCATTAAGTAAAGAGATAAAGGAAGAACTCGCGAAACGTGGTGTTATCGCGGTTCTTGAAATCGAGAGAGAGGAGGATGCAGTTCCCGCTGCACGCGCTCTTGTTAAAGGTGGTGTTACGGCAATAGAGCTTGCACTCCGCACAAAGGCGAGTATGCCGTCGATTTCTCTCATCAGGGAAAATGTTCCCGAGATGATGATAGGAATCGGAACAATCATACGTAAGGACCAGGTTGAGAAAGTAAAGAATGCCGGTGCCGATTTCGGTGTTGCACCGGGCTTCAACCCCAATATTGTAGCTGAAGCTGACCGCCTCTCTTTCCCATTTGCTCCCGGAATCGCTACGGCAAGCGAACTCGAGGGTGCACTCGAGATGAATAACGATGTCCTGAAGCTTTTCCCGGCAGAGCCCCTCGGAGGCATCAAGTACCTCAATTCAATGGCAGGTCCCTATTCGTACCTCGGGCTTAAGTTCATTCCGCTGGGGGGCGTAACACTCGAGAATCTCCCTCAATGGGCGGAGAGCGGGAGAGTAATCGCAGTCGGCGGCACATGGATAGCAAAGAAGAGTCTCATTAAAGAGAAGAACTGGGATCAGATTACAAGTAATGCAGAAGAAGCAGTCAAAGTATGGAAGGAGAAGAGAAATGTCTAAAGTTGTAACATTCGGTGAAATAATGCTTCGTCTCAACCCCGAGGGATACCTCCGTATTCCCCAGGCTGAGTCTTTCATGGCGTCATACGCAGGAGGGGAGGCCAATGTCGCCGTCTCTCTTGCAAACTACGGTGAGGATGTATCCTTTGTAACATATGTTCCTGATAACCCCGTCGGACAGAGTGCCGTCAATGCACTGAGGCATTGGGGGGTCGATACTTCCTTCATGATGAAGGGCGGAAAAAGACTCGGTATTTACTTTGTCGAGAAAGGAGCGAGCCAGAGAGCAAGCAAGGTCGTCTACGACAGAGCGGGCTCCTCTGTTGCAGAGAGCACAGTCAGGGATTACGACTGGGATAAGATTTTCGATGGCGCTGACTGGTTCCATTGGACGGGAATAACACCGGCACTAAGCGACAGTCTTGCTGAGGTGTGCCTGGAGGCATGTAAGAAAGCCAAAGAGAAGGGAATTACAATCAGCTGTGACCTTAACTACAGAAAGAACCTCTGGTCAAACGAGAAGGCGAAGAAGGTCATGAGCACACTTGTTCCGTATGTTGATGTACTTATCGCAAACGAAGAGGACGCAAAGGATGTCTTCGGGATCCAGGCGGAAGATACAGATATCGAGAAGGGAGAGCTCTCGAGCGAAGGCTATGTATCTGTTGCAAAGCAGCTTGTATCTGCATTCGGATGCAAGGTGGTTGCAATCACACTAAGAGGATCAATATCTGCAAGCGACAACAACTGGTCAGCCATGATCTATGACGGTAAGAATGCCCACACAGCAAAGAACTACCTCATTAGGATAGTTGACAGAGTCGGCGGCGGTGACAGCTTCGGCGGCGGTCTCATCTATGCACTCAGAAAGGGATATGACCCGGCTAAGGCTGTAGAATTTGCAACAGCTGCATCCTGTCTCAAGCAGACAATCGAGTATGATTTCAACCTCGTCTCCGTCAAGGAAGTCGAAGCTTTGATGAACGGTAACGGATCCGGAAGAGTACAGAGATAAAAGAAGAGAAAAATACAGGCTGTCAGAGAAAATTTCTTTCTGACAGTTTTTTCTTTGTCGTTTATAATGGGACACAATAAAGGGGATTCTTTAGATGGTAGGGAAAACTGAAGAAGTATATAATACGCTGAAGCGGAAGATAATCATGATGGAACTTCCTCCGCTTACCGAAATAACAGATGCTCTTCTTGTGGAATTCAATGTAAGTAAGACACCTCTCAGGGAGGCCATTCTCCAGCTTGAGAGAGACGGCTTTGTCAAGGTGAACACGAGAAAAAGCACGATAGTCACCGTCATTTCGCGCGCTCTCATCGACCAGGTCTATGAAGTAAGACTTCAGATCGAACCTTACATAGCAAAGACTTATTATAAGAATATAAACCTCGATGAAGTGAGGGAGATAAAAGAGAAATTCTTGGGCTACAAGGACGAAGAGGACAAGAACAGAGAATACTACATCGAACTCGACAACCGTCTTCATGACCTTATTCTAAAAGCATGCACGAATGAATTTCTCTATAGACTAATGGTTTCCGTTAATGACCATAACATGAGAATAAGAGAGTACGTGTCACATCGTAATTCGACTTACTCCGATGCGATAAGACAGCATTTACTCATTCTTTCCGCCATAGAGAAAGGTAATGCGGACGCTATTGAAGCTGCGGTGAAGTATCATGTGGTGAGCGGTAGAG
>CAVHKW010000023.1:0-34211 GCA_963636745.1 uncultured Oscillospiraceae bacterium
TGAAACAACTGCCATGTACTACAAAAAAGGAAGGATTTCCCTGGAGGAAGCTGCATTTGACTTGAAGATGACACGGGATGAGTTTGAAAAGAAAGTCGGCAGAGTTGAAGAAGGTAAATAGCTATCTTCTTTTCTTATAGAGAAAACATAATGTATGAGCGGCGAGAGAATTGTATGCAGAGGTGCAGAATATGTGTAATCTTGGTACAGAAATAGAAAGAAAAGGTAGAACTGAAGGACAGTTTGAAACAACTGCCATGTACTACAAAAAAGGAAGGATTTCCCTGGAGGAAGCTGCATTTGACTTGAAGATGACACGGGATGAGTTTGAAAAGAAAGTCGGCAGAGTTGAAGAAGGTAAATAGCTATCTTCTTTTCTTATAGAGAAAACATAATGTATGAGCGGCGAGAGAATTGTATGCAGAGGTGCAGAATATGTGTAATCTTGGTACAGAAATAGAAAGAAAAGGTAGAACTGAAGGACAGTTTGAAACAACTGCCATGTACTACAAAAAAGGAAGGATTTCCCTGGAGGAAGCTGCAGCCGACTTGAAGATGACACGGGATGAGTTTGAAAAGAAAGTCAGCAGAGTTGAAGAAGGTAAATAGATTCATCGTAAAGAAAGTATAAAAAACTCTTCTCATGATATTGTATCTTTAATCAGAGTTATGTTATCTTCTCTTCAAATGAAGAAGTTGGTAAGGCAGTTTTTATACATTTTCATATAACATTCAGATACCGGTATTGTTACCGGTATTTTTTTTGCATAGGAGAAAGAAAAATGAACAATTTTGAAGGACGATCACTGTGTGTCATCGACGACTTTACAAAAGAAGAGAGACTCTATCTCTTCTCGCTGGTAAAAGAGTTGAAGGAAGCTGTCAAAAAAGGCGACAAGGAAAAGGTTGACAGTTTCAGAATCAATGACCCCGACTACGGCATCTACGAGGTATTTCTTGAAGACAGCACCAGAACAAAGGAAAGCTTCAGAAATGCAATCGGCTTCCACAGAGCACGCAACACCGTCATGAGCACGGAAAGCTCATCCTTCAACAAGGGCGAAAGCTATGCAGATACCTTCAATACAATCTGCGGCTACAACAACCGCATATTCATAATCCGCAGCAAAGTGGAGGGAGTCTGTGCATACCTCAAGGAGGAGTGCGGAGAGTTCGCAAAGAGAAACGACCTCGGCTATACTCCAATCTTCATCAATGCCGGAGACGGCAAGCATGAGCATCCGACACAGGAGCTTCTCGATGAATACACCTTCCTTGAAGACAACAACTGGGACACATCTTACCTTCATATAGCACTTGTCGGAGATCTCTATCACGGACGCACAGTCCACAGCAAGGCTGACGGTCTTAAACTCTGGGACAAGGTAAAGGTCGACCTCGTCGCACCCGATGAGCTTGCTATGCCCGATAACTATCTCGAGAAGATGAAGGACAACGGCTTTGACGTCAGAGTATTCAAGTCGATAGAGGAATACCTTAAGGCTGATGACGTCGCTTTGAAGTGGTATTTCACAAGACCCCAGCTCGAGAGAATGGGCGAAAAGATATTGCAGAAGCAGGAAGAGCTGAGAGGCGCAATTACATTCAGGAAGGAGTTTCTGCCGCTTATCAAGGAAGGAACTGTCTTCTATCATCCGCTTCCACGCCATAAGGAACACCCGACTATCCCGACATTCCTCGACAACACTCCCCTCAACGGCTGGGAAAGACAGTCCATCAACGGCATGTATACACGTATAGTGCTCCTTGCACTTGTTTCAGGTAAGGTCGGTTCCGGTTTCGAGACAAAAGAAGAGAAGAAGATTGAAACGCCGGAATATGAGTGGATAACCCAGGTAAATGCTCCCGACAAGAAAAAGAGGGTTATTTCGGAAGGTGTAAATCCGATCGAAAACGGTATTGTCATAGACCACATTCTCTCGGGAGAGACACCGGAGAATATAAGGCGCCACATGATCCTCATAAGGCGTGTAATGGGACTTGACGGTCTCAAGGGAGGAGAATGGGTCAGTCAGGGTTCAAACGGCAAGTTCAAGGGAATAATCTTCCGTCCGGGATTCTTCGATCTCGACCATAAGGCAATAAAGCGTCTTGCCGCCGTAGCACCGGGATGCACACTCAATATAATCGAGAACGGCGAGATAAAGACAAAGATCAGGACAAAGATGCCGCCGCGCATCTATAACTTCGACGATCTCATGTGCACGAACGAAGCATGCATATCGAACGACACACAGTCGGAACATGTTATGGCAATGTTCAATAAAACAAGCGACAATAAGTTCAGCTGTGCTTATTGCGGAAGAGCACACAGCTTCAAGGAAATATTCAGACACTAAAGGAGACAGAATATGGAAAAGACAACTCATATGAAGGAACTGGCAGACCTCGCCCTCGATATGGGAGCTGTAAAGCTCTCTCCCAAAAAGCCTTTCTGCTGGGCAAGCGGCTACTATATGCCGATATATAACGACAACCGCACTCTCCTCTCCTCCCCCGTGGCAAGAAAGATGATAGCTTCCTCTTTCGAGGAGATCCTCTCGTCCATCGGCTTTGATCCCGACAATATAAGCGGAACAAGTACGGCGGGAATTCCACATGCGACGACTCTCGCAGACAAACTCTCGAAGCCTCTGAGCTATGTGCGTTCATCCAACAAGGACCACGGTCTCAAGAACAAGATAGAGGGGCTTGGAAAAGAGGGTTCATATAAGGGCCAGAAAGTTCTTCTCATTGAAGATTTAATATCGACAGGGGGGTCCTCCATTGCTGCTGTTGAGGCGATAAGAGAAGCTGACGGTCTTGTTCCATACTGCCTTGCAATCTTCTCATACGGTTTCGACCAGTCGAAAGAAGCTTTCGCATCTCTTGATCCGAAATGCGAAGTAAAGACCATCCTCGACTACAACTATGTAATTGAAATAGCAAAAGAGAGAGGATATGTCACACTTGAAGAATACGAAATGCTCTCGAAGTGGTCTTCCTCTCCGTTCGAGTGGGGTGAAAACCACGGCTTCAGAAAGGAGGAGAAGTAATGATGTACAAAGCTCTCTTACTCGAAAGTGCCGTGAAGGCGTGTAACTCTGCATGTATGGGAATCGACCCCAATCTCTCTGCTCTGCCGGAGGGAATGAAGGTTGACGATTACTTTATAGAGCTTCTATCCGAAATGGATAAAAGAGGACTCAGGTGCGCTGCATTCAAACCGAATATCGGGTACTTTTCAAGACTCGACAGCCCCAGGGAGGGAATCTTCGAGGGGTCGAAGGCTCTCGCGAGAATACTTAAGTCTCTTCCCGGGGATGTTCCCTTCATCCTCGATGCAAAGCGCGGCGACATCGCCTCGAGCTCTCTCAACTATGCTTATGAAGCATATGAATGCTGGAAAGCGGACTCGGTTACAGTATCGCCATACATGGGAAGCGATTCAATCAACCCCTTTGTCCTCAACTTTCCGGAGAAAGGTATTTACATACTCGACAGGACAAGCAACAGCGGAGGAAAGGATCTCCAGAACAGGATGATGGAAGACGGAGAGCCCCTCTATATGAGAGTTGCGAGAACAATCATCAAGTGGAGCGGTGAATACAGCAGTAATATCGGGGCGGTAGTAGGAGCGACGAATCTCAAGGAGTTTAAGGACATAACCTCAATATTCGGAGAAAACAATATTCCAATGCTTATCCCTGGTGTCGGAAGCCAGGGCGGAACGGCGGAAGATGTCATCAGCATCATGAATGAATGCGGCTACAACAGGGCATACGCAAGGATAAACTCATCCTCAGCCCTCACCCACCCATGGGCGAAGAAGAAGGAAAGTGCTCCGGGGAACTGGAAGGATGTATGTATCGGGAATATCGAGAAATTCCTCGAGGAGTGTGCACTTTGAAACGAGCATTCCCCTTCTCTCATAAAAACAAGAGAGTCTCTCTTGCAACTGTAAGCGGTGTCGCCTCGACAAAGCCGTCTCTCATCAAATACTTCGACAGAAGTGTAGATGCAGTCTCGCTTATAACCACAAAGAGTTTCCAGGTGAAACCGAACAGCGGAAACCGCGAGCCTGTAATATGCGAAGACGAAATCGGAGTATGGGGTAACAGCGTGGGGCTCAGAAATCCAGGTATGGAGAAGGCCCTCGAAGAGATAAAAGCGCTGAGAGCGGATGGAATCTCGAAGTGGCTCAATATCTCACTCAGTGCAGATAACGAGAATGACTTCATTACTCTTGTCAAAGCATTCTCCCCCTATGCTGATTCCGTTGAACTCAACTTCTCGTGTCCTCATGCTAAAAAAGGCTTCGGGGCATCGATCGGAAGCAATAAGGAAACAGCCTCGAGTTACGTGAAGGCCATAAATGAAGCGACAGCAGATAGAGACTGTCTTCTCTTTGTCAAACTCACCCCCAATGTGGATGCTGTCGAAGAAATAGCAGCCTCTGTCATTGAAAGCGGTGCGGACGGAATTGTTGCCATTAATACCGTAGGGCCCGTCGACCACAGGGAGAAAAACACGGGACTTGCCATTCTCAACAATCCGATCGGAGGAAAAGGCGGTAAAAGCGGTGACGATATCTTTTCCCTCGCTCTTGAAGACATAAGAAAAATAAGGACAGCCGTCGGGGAAGATGTTCCGATTATCGGAATGGGCGGTGTCAGCGATGGAGAAAGAGCGGCCCTTCTTACTCAGGCGGGAGCGGATGTAGTCGGAGTCGGCTCTGCACTCGGAAGAGTAAACCAGAAGATGTGGCCGGAGTATCTGGCCCTTATCAAAAAGGAAGGAGACGCATTTCTCTCCTCCTCACCCGTGCCACTACTCTCACGCACTCTTTTAAGAGAGAAGACTGCCATGGATTACACGCCCTATGAAATTCTGTCTCTAAAACTCCATTCTCCCGATACTCTCATCCTCACTCTCAACGGAGAAGTTGAAGACTTCAAGGCAGGACAGTTTGTCTTTCTATGGCTTCCGGGATACGGCGAGAAACCATTCTCGCTTGCAAGGGTGAAACCTCTTACCTTCATCATCAAGAAAAGAGGAATCTTTACGTCCCATCTCTTTGAAGAAGGTGTACTCTCACCCGGTAAGACTATATACATAAGGGGACCGTACGGAGGAGAAGTCGAAACATTAAAGACCAGGAAAGCCCTCATAATACTCGGAGGAACGGGAGAAGCCGTTGCCGATCCGCTCTCCGATAAACTCGAGAAGGAAGGAACAGAAATCACATATCTTGTCGGGACAAGCGTTGATGGAGGAAAGGGAATCTTTGAGGATGTACTTTCAAAAAGAGGAAGCTACCATGTGGTATCTGACAGTGGAAAGGTCGGAAGGGTTCTTGACTACATTCAATCTACACTCTCTGGTCTTCTCATAGACGGCACAGCGCTCTCCGATGTTGGCTTCTACCTCATAGGACCGGAAATCTTCATGAAGAAAGCCTCCTCGATTCTAAAGGAAAGAGGAATTGAATCCGACAAAATCATGCTCAGCATGGAGCGTAACAGCATGTGCGGAGTAGGACTCTGCGGAGAGTGTGCATCAGGATCGAGACTTGCCTGCCAATGGGGAACATTCTTCCTTCTTTCATTCCTTGAAGAGGAGAATGTTCTATGACAGATCCCCATGTACACCTCAGAGACTGGAATCAAAATAATAAGGAGACAATACTCCACGGAATGAGGACCGCGCTCTCTGCGGGCTTCAATATCTTATTCGATATGCCTAATACAAGCCCCGCGGTAACAACGAAGGAACTTGCTATTAAACGCCTCGACGACGGAAAGAAGGCAATTGAAGAGATAAAGAGGGAGAATGAAAATGCCGATCTCCACTACTCCATTTATCTCGGTCTTACCGATAACGAAGATCAGATAAGAGAGATGGTTGAAACACACTCCTCTCTCTTTCCTTCCGTATGCGGCCTCAAACTCTTTTTAAGCCAGTCAACGGGAAACATGGGAATAGTAAAGAAGGAGAGGCAGGAAGCTGTCATCGCTCTCCTCTCCTCCCTCTCATACAAGGGCGTTCTTGCCGTACATGCAGAGAAAGAGAGCCTCTTTAGAAGAGACGAGAGTCTCCACTCGAAAGTCAGATGTCCCGAGTCGGAAGAAGGAAGCATATCGGACGCAATAGAAGCTGTAATAAAATCCTCCTTTCCGGGGACACTCCATATAGCGCACATATCGACAAAGGGCGGAATAAATATGCTCAGAGAGGCAAAGAAAGACGGTGTGAAGTTAAGTGCAGGAGCAACTCCCCACCACTCTCTTCTGACAGAAGCAAAGGAAGGAGTCTTTACAAAGATGAATCCTCCCCTCAGAACGAGCAGCGACAGAGATGCCGTACTCGAGGGTCTCTTCGACGGGACTGTGGATTTCGCCGAAAGCGACCATGCGCCGCACACCGTGGAAGACAAGATGAAAGGAGCCTCCGGGATCCCGGGCTTTGAAGGGATGCTCAGAATGATACGTTTTCTCAGAAATGAGGGTATGACAGAAAAGAGAATTGACGAACTCTTCGCCGTCAACGCTCTTAAAGTCTTCAATATCCCGTACGAACCGACTCCTGTACCGAGTGTAATAGATGACGCTCTCATAGAGAAAATAAGTGCAGAATACCCCTATTCAGCGTGGCGTTAGAGCTTCTTCTGCTGCCTCAGCCATATTCTCATAACAAGCGAACGGGGAAGGAATTTCACAAGGCGCACCTGGTTTCTGACAGGTAAACCGAGAATGGAGATTCTCTTTCCTTTTCTCAAATCCTTCAACGCCCTTTCGACAACGTCCTTACTCTCGTAATACCTGTCATAGTAGACGATAGTTGTATCGTCTTTTCTCGCACGGTCGAAAAACTCCGTCTTAATCCACCCCGGACAGACGCAGAGGACCTTTATTCCCCTCTTCTTGAGCTCTGCAGAGAGTGAAAGCGAAAAGCTGAGAACAAAGGCCTTCGATGCTGCATATACCGCCATATAAGGGACAGGCTGATGAGAGGAGTTCGAGCCGAGATTGATGATGAAGGAACCTTTTTCCATATAAGGAAGAGCTATGTATGTCATGCTCACAAGAGCCCGGTCATTTAGATCTATCATTCCCTCCGTCTCTTTTCTCTCGCTTTCCTCGAATGCCTTGAAGACGCCGTATCCGGAGGCATTGACAAGCGCCTTCACCCTGACATCACGCTCTTCGAGAAGACGCGATATCTCGTCAAAGGATTCTTTTTCAGTCAAATCAAGAGCAAGTGGCAGGACCTTTTCCCCAAGATCTCTTCTAATTTCATCAAGTCTCTCTTTTCTTCTTGCAATCACCCATATCTCGTCAAATTTGTAGTCTCTCTCGAGGGCGTAGACGAAGTCTCTTCCCATTCCCGACGATGCCCCCGTAACAATTAAAATATCATTCATAATCCGACTGCCCTATGAATTCCCTGAGGAGCGAATCTGACGGAACATAGACGGAGGAAACGGGATATACGTTCTCAAGGAAAGCAAGAAGCCGTCTTGAGAGTGCATAAGCTTCCCCCTCCTCTCTTTTGACACTTCTCAAAAGCGGTACAACATATGGAGAGAGGACTGCTATCTCATAGTCGAGTGCACTGTTGAACATAACATCGGCATTATTCTGGTGCGGAAATATATGTCTCGTCTCTCCACGTGTCACGCTCGGCCACATATTGAGAGTACTCTCGGCACTCATACTTCGTGAGCGGTAGTCCCTGACAAGTCGCCTGAGGAGTCTGTTATCGGAAGTGGAGACTCTGTTCGAATCATCAAGATTGAGCTGCGTAAGTGCCGATATGTATACCTTGTAGATATACCTGCTCTCGAGGGAAGATGTTATCTCCTCGTTGAGTGCATGTATGCCCTCGACGACAACTATCGTCTTCTCCTTCATCTTCACGGGAAGAGAAGAGAACGTAGTTATATGGGTGTTGAAGTCATAGGATGGAAGGGAGACTTCCTCTCCCTCGAGGAGCGCTTTCATGTCGTGATCGATTAATGCGACGTTCAATGCTTCGAGCCTTTCGAGGTCGGGTTTTCCGTTCTCATCCTTGGGAGCCATTGAAGGCGGGTTATAGTAATCGTCCAGGCTTATCTTGAAAGGTTCGAATCCCAATAGTTTCAACTCTTCACATAGTCTCTTTGCAAAAGTTGTCTTACCCGAAGAGCTCGGTCCTGCGACAAAGACAATCCTTGCGCCACGGGATGCGATATCGTCGGAGATCGATGCAATCTTTCGTCTATGCAGGTCCTCGCTGAGCTTAATATATTCGCCCGCTCTTCCGTTTATGATAACTCTGTTCATCTCTCCGACACTTCTGACAGAGAGGATTCTTCCCCACTTTCTGTACTCTTCAAATACGGAGAAAAGAAGAGGGTTGTCTCTCATCTTTACGATAGTGTTGATTGAAGACGAGACTGGATATCTTAAAAGAAGGCCCTTTCCCGCATAACGTCTCAATTCATATATGGAAAGAATGCCGGTATTCGAAACAAGAGGCTCGTAGCTCAGCTGCATGTAGGAGCCGAGAGAATAGACGTATGACACAGCGTCATTCTGAGACGAGAGGAGCATTACGGTATTCTCTTTATCAAGTCTTCTGAAGGATGCTATCGTCTCTTCGCCGCTCAATGCCTTGTATGTTATATCGAGAGAAGAGGATACAATCTCCTTCATCTTGTCTTTTATTTTCTCTGTCTCTTCATCTGTAATCGGTAAATCATCATCAAAGTAGAAGTAGTAACCGTCCCCGAGTGAGTGTCCTATTACAAGGTTCCGTTCGGGATATAACAGCCATGCCGCGAAAGAGAGGAGAAAGCATATCGAGTGGCGGTATATTCTCCGCCCTAATGTATCGCAGAGGTAAATCGGCTCGATTGAGGATGAAAGCGTCAACCTTTTTCCGAGGGGATACGCCTCCCCGTTGACTAAAGCGCCGACGACGGGATTAGACAAGTAATCGTCCTTCGTCTTTATATCAACCAAGCCGCATTTGATAAAGGCATCAAGAACCGTTGAATAGGCGGGAAGAGTAAATCTATGCTCCCTTAATTTAATTTCTATTGTTTCCATTTGCTTATTATCGAACAGTTTTCGGCTTTTTCAAGAAAATTAGTATCTCATGCGGGAAACAGAATATTTGCCTTTTGAAAGCTTCATAATACTCACATCCACTCATCATGGCTCTCTTTGTACTTTCTGACTTCTTCATCTGCATCCGCAATAAGACTCTTCATCTCCTCGGGAGAATAACATGTCGCCCCGCTTGCTCTCTTGTGTCCGCCTCCGTGATATCTGGAAGCAAGAGAATCGACCGACATGAAGCGCGAACGCAATCTCACTCTGATTGTTCCGTCTTCATTCTCGATGAATGCCATATAGCATATGGTTCCCTTTATCTGGGAGAGGAAGGAGACAGACTCGCTTGCGTCCTCCCGTCCGAGCTTCCATTTCTTCTGGAAAGTCTGGTCTACATATACCCATCCCAGTCCGCTATCCTCTATATGAATTCTTCCGAAAAGCTCCTCTCTGTAGAGATAGAAGTTCCAGTCCTTGAGCTCCAGTCTTGCTTCAAGTGTCTCGATCTCGATACCAAAGGAAAGAAGAAGCGAAGCCATTCTGAAAGTATCGGGAGAGGTAGAGGAGTACATAAAACGTCCTGAATCCGTCACGATACCTGTATAAAGGGCCTCGGCACCCTTTTTGTCGAGTATAAGCTCATCCTTGAATGTATTGTAGAAATCTGCAATCATCTCGGAGACAGAGCTCCTCTCGTCCTCTATCCACTCTATTCCGTTCCACTCCTCGCATTTAATATGGTGGTCTATCTTTATCTTTTCAGGAGCATTTAGTACCATTGGATAGCTTATTCTTCCCTCGTTTGCAGTGTCGAGAACTATCAAAAGGGAAGACTTGATTATATCAAAAGGTATCTCACCATCATCCGGTCCGAGAAAACTCAAATAATCCGAAGAGTCCGATGATGCCGCGTATACTCTCTTTTCGGGATAAGTGAGCTCGATTATGCGCTCGAGTCCCCTCACGGAGCCCAGTGCATCTCCGTCGGGCCTTATGTGGCGCGAAAGCACTATCGAATCGTATTCTTTTATCTTATCGAGTATCTTTCTTTTTATTTCTTCGTTCATATTCAAATCCAACCTTCCGTCTCTCTTTCCTTTTCTACAACAACCGTACCTGAAATAATATCATGCAATGCTCTGTGGTTCTTTGAAAACACGGTAAGAGAGACATTCAAAATAACAAGTAAAAATGCAATGAGTAAACACACACCGGAATAAGAAAAGAAACCATGGAGAAAGAGAAAAACAACAGGAATTGTCTCCATTAGATATTTTCCGGCCAAAGTTCTCAAGATAAGTGTGCCTCCCCCTACTCTTTTTTCGTCAAGTCTTATGAGAAAAAGAGAGAATATCTTCTTTCCAATAGTCTCCCCTCTCCCCAGAAGAAGAGGAACCAATACTTCGGAGAGAAGAAACGAAATAAATATTCCAAGCGAGGTATCGAAAAAGAGAAGAAATCTGGCTTTATTAAAACCAGCACCGCTCTCATTTATAAGCTCGGTAGAGTAATAATCAACACCGGTCAAAGAAAAAAAAAGGGAGATGAATACAAATGACAGCAAAAGAAGGACGACAGAGTCCATCAATGTCGAGGAAAATCTACGTAATAGTCCGGCTTTCATATCGTCTCCATAAGTGAACCAACACTCTTCTTTTTAAATAGTAGCATAAATGAGGAGAGAATATCATGGGGAAAGTATTGCAAATGTGTCAACTAAAACTCTGCAAATGTGTCAACCAAAACTCTGCAAATGTGTCAACCAAAACTTTGCAAATGTGTCAACTTATGATACTATTAGATAGGGGTTAATTGCATTGCGATTTAACTTTAGAACTCGATCTAAGTGAAAGGAATGGAATATGGAATACATAAAAAGAATTGCCGATGAAGAATTGACCTTTAAGCTTGAGGCATTCGGTGCTGTTTTGATTGTAGGCCCAAAAGGTTCAGGAAAAACAACAACAGCAAAAAAGAAAGCTGAAAGCTATATTGAATTTCAGGATGAAGACATGAGGGACAATTATCTTTTTATTGCTGATACACATCCGTCTGATCTTCTGAAGGGAGAAAAGCCACGGTTATTTGACGAGTGGCAGGATGCACCAAAAATCTGGGGCGCAATAAGAAAGGATATTGATGATTCAGGTAAGGTCGGCCAGTATATACTGACTGGTTCAAGTTCAAAAACTGTTAATACCCCACACACCGGGACACTCAGAATTTCAAGAATGAAAATGTATCCGATGAGCCTTTACGAAACTCATGAATCAAACGGCACTGTATCGCTGTCAGAGCTTTTTTATAATGTTGATTCTTTTCAGGGATGCCGGTCGGATTTAACAATCGATGATATCAAATTTGCAATATGCCGCGGGGGGTGGCCGGCAAGCATATTGAGAACTACGGACAGAGCTAAGCTCGCAATTGCAAAGGATTTGTTCAACCAGACGTGTGAAGTCGATCTTTCCGTTGTGGATGAAGTAAAAAGAAATCCTCTCTGGGCCAGAACGATTCTACGTTCCTATGCTAGGAATATCTCAACACTTGCTGAAACAAAGACCCTGTTTTCAGATGTTAATGCAACATGCGATTTATCAAGGCAGACTTTTTATGAATATATTTCAGGCTTAGAAAAACTGATGATTATTGATGATATAGATGCATGGTGTCCGACAATTCGCTCAAAGACATCTATCCGTTCAAGTAAGAAGAGAAACCTAATCGACCCGTCAATTGCAGCTGCCGCTCTGGGAATTTCTCCCGAGTTTTTTTCCACTGATTACCGGACTCTGGGGTTCCTCTTCGAGTCCTTGTGTATCAGAGATTTGAAGATTTATTCTTCAGCTCATAACGGGATAATATCCTATTATCATGACAGGATGAATCTGGAGGCAGATGCTGTCCTTCACTTGGAAGACGGAAGATACGCATTGATTGAATTTAAACTTGGACAGCGTGAAATAGATGAGGGGGCGGCGCATTTATGCGAGATTGAAAGTCTCATAAAAGCACATAATGAGAGAGGAAACGGCGGTTATCTTAGACTTCCCGACTTGAAACTGATCATTACAGGAACACAATATGGATATAGGCGTCCTGATGGTGTCTTTGTCATACCTATTGGTTGTCTGAAGGATTAAACCGACGTTTTCAAGCATAGATTTTTCCTGCATGAAGCTTTTCGATAATATCCGCCTTTGACATTTGAGAGAAAAAATCAAAGAGGAAGTATTTCAATGAGTACATTGATGAAATCAGAGTGAATTTCTATGTTCTCGTCTCTGTCGTTTCTGATGGCTCTCTCGAGTCTCTTTCCTGTTATCTCGAAGGGGACACGTCCCTTCTTATAACGCGTCCGTCCCCATACCCCGCTCTCTTCAAGCGCTCTCAAATACTCCTTTGCAGTAAGAGGAAGAATGAAGTGACCAGTTTCAGAGCAGATCTTACACCATCTCTCCACCTTCTCCTTCGACAGATGAAGAATAAGATAATCCTCCCAGTTCATATAGGAGAAAAGAAACGGCGGAAGGCCGTCCTCCTCCCGGGAGGAATAATCTGTCCTCTCCTTCTCGTCACGGATGTATATATCGCGGTCGACAAGAATTTCTATTCTATCCTTCTTATGGCTTTTCTTTACGTCTCTGTAGCACTTTCTCACTTCCCTGTACTGTCCGTTGACTGCTTTGACAGGATAGAAGACCCATGGAATCTCCTCCTCTCTGAAGTAACGGTTGAGCTCATTAAGATAAGCCATCTCACTCTGACCCTCGACAACCATAACAATGACTTTTTTTTCTCTGCTCATATCATATATAAGGGAAAGGAAGCGCGGAGTAGCGCCCCTCAAGATAGCCCTTTCTTATGTTTCTGACTCTCTTTCCGCCGGTCTTCTCAGAAAGCCTCTCTATGACGCTCCCTCTTTTCTTCGTCTTCTCGAAGAGAGCAATCTCATCTTCTCTAACAAACGGTGCATCCATGAGGTCAGTGTTGTGTGATGAAGATATGAGCTGGGCACCTTTCTTATTATATTCTCTGTCTATAAAGAGAGCAAAAAGCGCTCTCAACACCAATGGATGGAGAGAGACATCTATCTCATCGGCGACAAGAATACCACCAATGGAAAGAGACGCAAGAATAAGGAATAGTAGAGATAAAAGCCTTCTTGTCCCCTCACTTTCAGCCATGAGACTGAGGCTGCCGTCGCTCTTGTACTCAATACTCCACTCCTCGCCCCGCTTTATACCCGTGAGACTGAAATCGAGTCTCTTCATAAGTTCCACAGCATCATCAATGCACTCTCTCTCACTCTTACCGGAGAGCCTTATATAGGTAAGTAAACTCTCTTCGGCGCTGTATGAGAAAGGATCGTAGAAGACAAAAGAAGTCGAGAGCAGAGAATAGAACTCCGATTTTTCCTTCAAAAGCGAAAACTTCTCCTCTTTTGCATTCAATATGAGATCCCCGTTACTGATAAGCCTCTCTTCTTTGATCATCTCTTTGTCATAGATGAGAGTATAATCCCATGTTGTATTTCCCTTGATAAGTGTGAACGATACTTCGCACGGATCATTTCCTGAGTGGAAAATGTTCGGTAGATAATGCTTTCCGACATCGTCTCCTCGTGCTATCGAAAGGGCGGAGGAAAGCGCTTCAAGAAGGGTGCTTTTCCCCGAGCTGTTCGCCCCATATATCACAACAAAAGGCACCGCCTTTTTTCCATTCTCCTCAATTGAGGAGATGGTATCGAAAGAAGCAGCTCTCCGTCTCTTTGTATCGAGAGTGAGAGTTGTATCAATAATGCTCTTGTAGTTTCTGACTCTTATTTTCTCCAACATCCGCTGTTATTTTATCACACCTTCTTCATTTCAAACTATCTTTTTCTCCCTGAGAGCCTTCGGAAACTGGATGGAGAAGACGATGACAGTAAACGTTATTGCCAGAAAATCCGCGATAGGTTCACTGAAAAAGACAGCATAGACCGTGTTTGAAGGAAAGAGGTGCGGCATGATGAAGATAAGAGGAATCAGGAGGACGATCTTACGAACAAGTGCGATACTAACCGAGCTCAATGCAGAGCCTATCGATACGAAGGTCATCTGGGAAGAGATCAAAATACCCATAAGACCGAGCATCGCCATATATATCCTGATGATGGGAATTGAGTATGAGATAAGCTCGCTTTCACTTGTGAAGATCGAGGCGAAAAAGCGCGGGAAGAGCTCCACTGCGCCCCATAAGAGAAGAGAGTATGTAAAGCAGACAGATAGAAGTGTCCTGTAACAGAGACGGACCCTGTCCATATTACCCTTTCCGTAATTATATGAAGAGAGAGGCTGAGCTCCCTGTGCAATCCCCTGGAGAGGAAGCATGGCCATCTGCATGATGGATGAACATATCGTCATGGCCCCGACGGCAATGTCTCCGCCGTAACGTAGGAGAGAAGAGTTGAAGCATATTGAAATCAGACTCTCTGTCGACTGCATGACGAACGAGGAAAGTCCGAGAAGAAAAGACGGAAGAAAGAGTTTGAACGAGCCTTTGACCAATGATAAGTCAAGTTTAATCATGGACTTCCTGCTTCCGAGGTATATAACACAAAGAACGGCACTCACCATCTGGCTTATGACCGTAGCCCATGCGGCACCCTCGACTCCCATTGAGAGACCGTATATGAATATGGGGTCGAGTATGATGTTGAGGACGGCACCAGTAAGAACAACAAGCATGCTCACGACGGTTCGTCCCTGAGCTGTAATGAAGGCATTGAGCCCCAGTGTAACCTCGACAAAAACCGTTCCGAGGGCATAGACCGACATATACCGCGAAGCGTACTCGATGGTGTTGATGCTTGCGCCGAAGGCAAGAAGAAGAGGCCTGTGGAAGATAAGAAGCAGCAAAGTAAGAATAAGAGAAATTATAACCTGGATAACAAGACTTACCGAGAGAAGTCTTTCGGCCTTTTCCTTCTCTCCGTTTCCGAGAAAGATCGATGCTCTCGGTGCACTTCCCGTCGCCGTGAATGCGGAAAACGCAGAGACGAACATGATGAGAGGAAGACATACCCCCACGCCTGTCAGGGCAAGAGCCGAATTCTCTCCCATATGTCCTATGTAGACTCTGTCAACAACGTTGTAGAGCATATTGATGACTCCGGCCACAACAGTCGGGAGAGCAAGGCGGAAAAGAGTCTTTCCAACAGGGGAGTTACTTAATGTATTTTCGTCTATCATGTTGAAGAAAAATAAGAAAAAGAAAAACGTTAGTCAAGAAAGAGAGAGCCCAGTAATGCATCATCGCCTTTGATGAATACATTGGGAGAGAAATCTATCTCCTTGTATCTGTGGCCTCCGCTCCTGTCAAAGCACGGTTTAATACAGACTGTGCACTCGCTTTTCATGCAATAGCGTGTACAGCCGTTTTTCTTCGTGCTCTTTTTTCTGAGAATCTTTCCTTCCGGGCAGAAGACGGAACATCTATCCCGGCTTATTACAAAGAAACCCTTCTCAGCGAGGGACAGTCTCTCCTCGTCGGGAAGGAAAGAGACAACATCATTATGCTCTTTACTTATCATTTTCCTAGGCCCTGAATGATTTTGATGAGTTCAAGGTCCTTCTGTCCGACCCGGAAATTCGAAGATATCTTTCCCTTCCCTTCATTCTTCTCTATTGCCACCGATATGACATCACCTTCCTCGATTGGGTGTGTTGCCATATAGTTGAGAAAGAGGGCGAACTTCTCATGCTCGGAGGAAAAATCCTTCCACGCATTCTGGATCTTCAATAAATCAAATGGATTCATAGTCTTCCTTTGAAAAAGGGGAAAGCCGGAGCCTTCCCCACTTAGTTTATCGCTCTACTTACTTGATCTTGTTACCTGTAAGTTCCTGTCTGAATGATGTTGCATTCTGGTCGCCGTCCTCGGGGTTATAGAGCATAGGAACAGCAGCATAGAGAGCAGCACATACGACAAGGTCGTGCTTCCATGTGATCTCGTTCGGAGCATGAGCCTGGCTTTCTGCGCCCGGTCCGAATCCTACGCACGGGATACCGTAGCGGCCCTGGATTGAAACACCGTTGGTTGAGAATGTCCACTTGTCGCAGAGCGGTCTTCCGACACGTGTGGATGCAGCCTTCTCGTCTGCATAGAGTCTTTCGTCACCCCAGAGTGCCTTGTGTGCCTCGACAAGTGCCTTGACATGAGGAGCTGTCTCCTTGTTGATCCATGTCGGGAAGAAACACTCTGTCTCGTAGACATGTCCTGTCCATGCCGGACGATCATACATATACATGCTGACCTTGACATCTTTTGCATACTTCTTGCATGCAGGAAGATCTTCGATTTCCTTCAAACATGACTTATATGTCTCACCGGCTGTCATTCTTCTGTCGATTGAGATTGAGCAGCTGTCTGCTACAGCACAGCGTGACGGAGATGTGTAGAAGATCTGGCTTGTTGTACATGTGCCGCGGCCGAGGAAGCGTGCATCTTCATAGTGCTCGGGGTTCCACTTCGGGTCGAGCATCTTCTCCAGCCCTGCAATATTGGGATCGTCCTTCTTGTTCTCGTTGAGATCTCTGACGTTGAGGATAACCTCTGCCATTTTGTGGATAGCGTTGTCGCCTCTCTCGGGAGCTGAACCGTGACATGAGATACCTCTCATATCGACTCTTATCTCCATTCTTCCTCTGTGTCCGCGGTAGATACCGCCGTCTGTCGGCTCTGTGGAGATTACGAATGCAATCTTTTCTCTTGCATCTTCCGGTCCGTTGAAATATTCGTTGACAATACTCTGCCAGCACATACCGTCGCAGTCTTCTTCCTGAACCGATCCGACAACCATGATCTTATAACCCTGGGGGATAAGACCGAGGTCCTTCATTATCTTTGTGCCGTACGTAGCGGATGCCATGCCGCCTTCCTGGTCCGAGCCGCCGCGTCCGTAGATCTGAGTCTCGTTCTCCCAGCCCTTATAAGGATCATCTGTCCAGTTCTTGATATTTCCGATTCCGACAGTGTCGATGTGGCTGTCGATTGCGATGATCTTGTCGCCTTCTCCCATCCAGCCGATGACGTTACCGAGCTTGTCGATTTCAACCTTATCGTAACCGAGCTTCTCCATTTCTTCCTTGATGCGGTATACAACACCTTTCTCTTCCGAGCTCTCAGAAGGGATAGCGATCATATCTCTGAGGAACTTTGTCATTGACGGGCCGTATGCTTCAGCAGCCTTCTTGATTGCAGCGTAATCCATAAATGAACCTCCATTTTCTTCATTTATCTATGGCTATGAGCCAACTATGTAGAAGTTTAATAGCTAATATTTGATTTGTAAACTGAATTTGTTGCATTTTGTTGCATTTATTCTTTATTTACCGAAAACGACCAATTGGGGAATATCTTCTCAAGTCTCTCGTCGGGATAATGCCTGTCGATATACCTCGAGATGGCGGAAGACGCCTCCACACCGGATGTACGCATTGTCCAGCGTGCCATGACAAAGCCCGATGCGGTTATATTGAAGATGAAGAATACAAGGATAACCCATGTCAATATTTTCCCGATCTTATCAGGGATACGGAGAACAAGGAAAGATAAGAGCGGATAGATCCTCTTGATCCAGAGAACGCCAAGAAGGCCCCACATAAGAGAGTAATAGAGACAGACACGGCCGTTTATGTTAAAGGGCAGATTGCTGTAGTCCCAGGCTCTGACACCGAGCGTGAACTCCTGTCCCCATGAGCATATGTACTCAAGCACCGTCCCGATGACAAAGCCCCCGAGATACGAGACCCAGTCGCTGTGGTTACGGAACCTGTAGAGGAAATATGAGAGAGCTACGGCACCGAAGCCGTAAAGAATGTTGAAAGGCCCGTAGATAAGACCCTGTCTGGACTCGAAGTGGCCCTTTCTCAGATAGCACCAGAGCATCTCGATTATTACTCCGGCAAAAGATCCTATGTAGAAGATCCAGAGTATTTTATAGGCGTTGACGCCTCTCGAGAAATGGTTCTTTCTCTTCTCCTCCTCATCCACCACGGCATTCGCGGGAACAAGTCGCTTTCCACGTCTTATGTCATGCCAGCGTCCGGAGAGTTCATCGGAGACTTCGAACATCGCTTCGTAGGAATGTGCAATGTTGCGTCTTGTTCTCCTGAAACTCTCCCTTACGGCATTAACTTCACTCTCCATCTCCTTTATACCGCTCTTGTTCAAAAGAGCGGGGAAGAAGGAATCTTCCATTTCGGAGACGGTATCCTTCACGCTCTCGACGAGTTTGAGGCTCTCCGTCTCCACCGTGCTTATGATCTCTATCTCATTCTTCTTTTCTTTTCTCTTCATCAATCAATCCTCATCAAGAACAACGAGAAGAAGTTTTCCCTTGTCAACTCTCACTCCCGCCGTAGTATCAACCTCATTGCTTATCCCGTACTGCCGGCGGCTCTCCATAATACCGCCGTCGAGATTATACTTAGCCCCGCTTATATGTATGCCCTCAGCCTTTCCGAAGAGAGAGAGCAGGGAAAAGTATTTTCTCCCCTTTTCTATTACAACTTCCTCTCTCGAGACAATCTCAATACGGGCTTTTTCAGTGATGATTGTCCCCTTCATTCCCATTGAGTCAAGATAGTCGAGCATGTATATGTTTGCTATCTCGTGGTCTATTCTCCCGCCGAGGGCACCGATGATCAGAAACTCCCTATAGCCGAGTTTCACCCCTTCCTTAATACCGCAGAGTCCGTCCGTATCGTCCTTCTCGGAAGGGAATTTCACATAAGGAACATCCGATGGGACAGGAACGGAGTCGAAGTCGCCGACAGCGAGGGAGCATCTTCTCCCGAGGGCCTTCTCGTGAATAAGAGCTTTGTCGCAGTAAATGAAGAAGTCGTCATCACGGAGGAAGGACCGGATTATCCCGTAGTCGGAAATAACACCGCCCAGAACAAGTACACAGCGTGACATATCTCTATTCCACCGTAACGCTCTTTGCAAGATTACGCGGCTTATCGACATCGAGACCCTTCTGGACACTTATGTAGTAAGCGAGTAACTGCAGCGGGATTATCGCAAGGCTTGTCATGAAATATTGGTTCGTTACCGGTATATAGAGGGTGAAATCTGCACTTTCCGAAGCAGAGGGGTTATCTTCTGTCGTGAGGCACATGATATATGCACCGCGGCTTCTGCATTCAACCATATTGGAGAGCGTCTTTTCAAAGAGTTTCTTCTGTGTCATGACGGCAATTACAAGTGTTCCCTCCTCGAGTAGCGATATCGTACCGTGCTTGAGTTCTCCCGAAGCATATGCCTCGCTGTGTATGTATGATATCTCCTTGAGTTTGAGCGAGCCCTCTGCCGATATCGCCCAGTCTATGCCGCGGCCTATGAAAAAGATGTCCTTTTTATTGACACAGCGCGATGCAAACCACTGTATCTTCTCCTTATCATTCAAGAGCTCTTCCATCTTTTCCGGGAGAAGCATCAAGGCGTCTATGTACTCCTTCTCGCTCTCAATCCGGCCGTTGATCGAGGAAAGCTTTACTGCGATAAGATACATCACACAAAGCTGCGTCGAATAGGCCTTTGTCGTCGCGACTGCTATCTCGGGACCTGCGAGAGTATAAAGAACATAGTCGGCTTCCCTGGCGATTGTCGACCCCAGAACATTGACGACGGCGAGAGTCTTATGGCCCATACTCTTACTCAGCCTCAATGCGGCAAGGGTATCTGCAGTCTCACCGGACTGACTTATAACCACAACAAGTTCATCCTCCGTAAGAACGGGATCACGGTAACGGAATTCGCTCGACATCTCGACTCTCACAGGAATACGGCACATGCTCTCGATTACATATTGGGCGACCATCCCCACATGATAGGACGAGCCGCATGCAACAACTCTGACAGCTTTCACACTTCCAAGAACATCATCACCAACACCGGAGGAGGAGAAATCGACTCTGCCATCCTTTATATAAGCAGAGAGCGTATCCCTTACGGCGCGCGGCTGAGAATGGATCTCCTTTATCATGAAGTGCTCCCAGCCGTCCTTCTCGGCTTCCTTCTCCGACCATGTTATATGAGTAAGCTCTTTCTCGACGACATCTCCGTTGAGATCGAAGAATGTGACACATCCCTTTTCAAGGCGTCCCATCTCAAGGTTGTCGACATAGTAGACATCCCGTGTGTATTTGAGAAAAGCGGGAACATCTGACGCGAGGAAAGTCTCTCCGTCCCCCACCCCTACAATAAGCGGGCTGTCCTTACGTGCTATGTATATTTCTCCCGGATAGTCGGAGAACATGACGGCAAGGGCGTAGCTTCCCCTCACTCTCACCATTGTCTTTGCAAGAGCATCAATTGGACCTATCTTATATTTCTTATAATAGTAATCGATGAGCTTTGTAATAACCTCGGTATCTGTCTCGGAGTAGAATGAATAGCCCTTGTTGATTAGCTTTTCCTTCAACTCCTTGTAGTTCTCGATTATTCCGTTATGGACAGCAACGACAGAGTTGTCATCGGAGTGATGCGGGTGAGCATTATTCTCGCTCGGCTCTCCATGGGTTGCCCATCTCGTGTGCCCTATTCCGCACTCTCCCTCTAGAAGCGCTCCGTTATCTGTTTTGTCGATGAGCTCTTTGAGTCTTCCCTTCGCCTTTACTATCTGAAGATGATTGTTTCTGTCGAGAACACAGAGCCCAGCTGAATCGTAACCGCGGTACTCAAGTTTACTCAACCCTTCCAACAAAACAGGAGAAGCCTCCCTTCTCCCTGTAAAACCTACTATTCCACACATAATGAATTCCCCTCAAACGAGAATGACTAATCTTCCTCATATCCATGAGTCTTTTTTCTGTCATCTCTCCTGTACGCCTTTTCGACAAGCATCTCGGCGTCTTCACGCCCAAGCGACGAAGACCAGCGGTTATATCTTTTCTCCGCAACGACCTTCCGGCCTCTGTTCTTTTCTCTTAAATCTTCTTCACCATTAGCCATGGCACCATTATAGAGAGAGGGGCTTTTTCTAACAACCGGCCAGTTTCATTTTCTTTTCTTTGGTACTATCATTCGCTTATGAAAGATATCAAAATCACAATAATCGGGGGAGGAAGCAGACTGTGGGCTATCTCCTTCATGAAGGATCTTACACTCCGTAAGGATGTAAGCGGTACCGTCACCCTCTACGATATAGATAAGGAAGCAAGTAGGAGAAATGTCTCTGTCGGCATGAGAATGCTCAGTGTCAATAATGAAGAGGGGCGCTTCCTCTATAAAGCCGAAGATGACCTCGACAAGGCTCTCATAGGTGCCGACCTCATAATAATTGCAATTGAGCCGGGGAAAATTGAATGCAGAAAGGCTGATCTTCTTCTCCCGAGAGAGTATGGGATTATACAGACTGTCGGAGACACGACGGGCCCGGGTGGCCTCATCAGAGCACGACGCGCCGTCCCGCTCTTCTACGACTTTGCAAAGCACATCGAGGCTTATGCGCCCGAGGCGTGGGTCATAAACTACACGAATCCGATGACGCTCTGTACAGCTGCTCTCTACAAGGGCTTTCCCGGAATAAAAGCATTCGGATGCTGCCACGAAGTCTTTCACAGCGAAGACAATCTATGCCGCATTGCCGAAAAGAAATGGGGAGTACTGCCATCAAGAAGAGAGCTTGATGTAGATATTACCGGAGTCAATCACTTCACATTCATCACACGAGCCTTCTACAAGGACCATGACCTTCTGGAGGAAGTGAGGAAAATAGTCGAAGACGAAAGCACATTCACCGACCACACTGCAAAGGCTAATGAACGAGAAATGGAGGAGAAATGGTTTGAATGCGACTCTCTTGTCGCCTATTCGTTCTATAAGGCATTCGGTGTTCTCGGGGCTGCGGGAGACAGACACCTTTCAGAGTTCGTACCATGGTTCCTCTCGAGCGAGGATTACCTGAAATCACTCGGTGTTGTCTGCACGCCATACTCGTGGAGGGAGCGTAACGACAGAGAAAAGAAAGCAAAAGTCTTTACAGATGAGGAACTCATAGCATCCCCGAGCGGTGAAGAAGGTGTCGATATTATGATGGCACTACTTGGAGAGGGAGATCTCAAGACCAACATGAATATGCCGAACAGGGGGCAGATAAGTTATCTTCCGGAAGGAAGGATAGTTGAAAGCATGGGTCTTCTGACACGCGATAAAGTCTCCCCGATAGTCTCGTCTAATCCACCTCAGGCTTTGGAGAGCCTCATAAGACGTATTTCGGACGAGCAGGATGCAGCGCTGGGCGCCATAATCGACGGCGACGACGATGCTCTCTTCTCCGTCTTCCTGACCGACCCTCTCGTGAGACTGCCCCTCCCCAGAGCACGCGAACTCTTTGAGAGGATGCTTGAAGAAGGAAAACTGGTATATTAACCAAGAGGGGGTGTTACAAAAGTCAAAAACTGAGTAACACCTATTGTTTTTATTTTGTTAGATTACAACAAATTATAAAAATGAGGGTGCCGCAAAATCATACTTTTGTAACACCCCCTTTTCATAATACCCTTCACGATGTCTTAAGGAGTTTCTTTCTCACTACAAAATAGTAGGGTATCTCGAAAAGAAGCATGCATGACCAGCCGAGTGCACACGAATAAGCTATTCCCTCTATCCCGAATGACGGCGCGAGAATGAATGTAAAGAGCGTTCTCAGCGTTGTCTGGATCAAAGTGCCGAGAAGCGTTGTATACATCTTTCCCATTCCTCTGTAAAACCCCTGAAAGCCGTTTGTAAAGGCGGGAAAGATATAAAAGAAGGCCATAATCGATAAATATCCCGACCCGATATCTATGACAGAGGAGGCATTGTCTCCGGCAACAAAGAGAGAAAGAATCTTAGAGGGAAGGATGGAAGTAAAGAGTGCTATCAGAATCCAGTAGGAGAATTCAAGAATAAGACCGTTTCTGAAGCCTGTTCTGATCCTCTCCTTTTTCCCAGCTCCCCAGTTCTGGGCGGTAAATGTAGCAATGGCTGTCGCTATCCCCTGCTCGGGAATACATGCCGCATCGTCCATCCTCGTTGCTGCATTGTAGGCGGCAATTGTATCGACACCGAGTGCATTCACCTGGCTTTGTATGAGGACCTTGCCTATGGGCTGTATGGCCTGCTGGAGTGCAGTCGGTCCGCCGTAGACGAGAATCTCTCTAAGGAGAGGTATCTTAATCACAAGATACTCACGTCCGGGCCATAGGTGAGGCTCGTGTTTTATCATATGCCATAGTGCCAGCAGCGCAGAGAGGAACTCGGCAATGACAGTCGTCATGGCGGAGCAGATAATCCCGAAATGGAAAAAACCGAGGAAGATTATATCAAGTACTGCATTAAGCACAGAAGAGAAAGCAAGGAACTTCAGCGGAGTCGAGGAGTCTCCTACACTCTTGAGACCGGCGGCAAGTGCATTATAGAGGAAGGTGAACGGGGTTCCGAGGAAGATAATCCTGAGGTATATGTTTGTCATCTCATAGATCTCGTCGGGGCACTTAAGAGCATCGAGGATAAACGGAGAGAGAAGATAAGCAGCAAAAGAGACCACTGTTGATGATATAAGGCCGAAGAGAAGAAGTGTCGACTGTGATTCCTTGAGCTTCTTGTAGTCTTTTCTCCCGTATGCCTGACTCATAAGCACACCCGAGCCTATGCATAAGCCCGAGATGAAGAGGATAATGAGATTCATCACCGGTGAGGCGATGCCCTCTGCAGCAAGCGCGTCACGCCCGATGAAGCGCCCCGCTATCATGGAGTCAACTGCGTTATATAAGAGCTGAAGCCAGTTTCCAAGCAGAATGGGAACAGCATACTTAAAGAGATGGGGCATTATCCTGCCCTCTGTCATATCAACCATAGGAGCCTCTACGGGATTATTGCACGCAAAGGAGAAAAATGCCATAGACAGAAAGGTGCCCATAACGGGCACCGGGGGGAAATTAAAAGATATATATTACGACAACGTAGATGACGACGAGTATGTTTTATCACCTACTGTTAGGGTGTATTCTCCATACTCTATCGTTCCGTTGTTTGTAATATCTGTAACTGTGCTGTTTCCTGTCAGCGTCCAGGTTGATCCGGCCTCAATCGTAACCTTTACATTGTCTGAGAGTGCGGTTCCGGCACTGTTCTCTTCAATGGTAATCGAGCCCTTGAATGTGCTGCTATCCTTGATCGTCATATCGAGAGACGATATCGTATCGACTACGATTGCGCCTTCCATCGTCTGAGCCGAGAGTGTGAGATCCACTTCGGCTCCGTTGCTGCCTGCTGTTCCCCAGCCGTTCGAGGCATCATTACCGGTTATGGTAAAGAGGTTCCCGCTTTTTTCGTTGTTGACGATTGTGACGCCTTTGAGGGTAATATCGCATGCAGTATTTGTAATGTAGAACATATCGCCGTTGTTGCTCGTAAGTGTTCCGCCTGTCATTGAGAAGGATGATGTTCCGACAGCCGCATCTCCCGACATCGATTGATATATCATGACATTGTGGACGTTGATAGCTGAGCTTGCGCCTTTTGTGTCGCTCATGTTTCCGCTGACGGTGCAGTTTGTCAACGCAATACTGTTCTTTCCCTCTATAACAAGTGCTTCACTGTTATTGGCGGTAAGTGTTGCCTCAGATATCGTTATGGCTGCAGTTGAATATACACTCGGGGAGTTGTAGCCGGATGTATTATATGTTCCCTTCTCTACATTTACCGTGCCGCCACCACGGTCACTTCTGATAGCTGCAGATGAGTCGCCGCTTGTATTTACGGTAAGATTCGTGGCTTTTGTCGTACCGCCGCCCGTCGTCTGTATTCCGCCGGAGTTATCACAAGTCGTCGTTATCGTACTATCTGAAATGGTAACGACCGTTGACGAGCCGTAGCTGAAGACACCGTTACCGTTCTTTGCAGAGGATGTGATTGTAGAATTCGTGATAGTAACATCTGCCCCGTCTGTTGCAAGAAGAGCCGCATTCACGCCATAGAAGTCACCGTTCTCTGTATTGGATGAAGAGCCTGCGCTCTTATTGACTGTTATATTATCAAGTGTAACGGTTGCTCCATCAACTTTGAGGGCGTTTTCGTCGTCCCCCGTCGAAGTGTATGTTTCACCGCTGTATGTACCGTCTTCACTAATTGTCGTCGCACTTGTCCCCTGGGAGACAGATGAACTCTGATTCAGCTTTGACGAGCTTATGGAGCCGTCGCAACTGATGCATCCCGTAAAGAGAAAAAGTGCAGACAACACAATAACCATAGCATTCTTTAAACTTTTCATTTCAAGCCTCATTTTCAATTAACGGAATAATAGAATCGATTGCTTGAAAGAACCTTGAATATTCAAAGATTGAATGCAGTTTCATATATCCACGCCGCGTCCTCGTTACTCTCGAGTTCGGGATGGAAAGTCAAAGCATATTGATTTTTATATTTCACGGCAACGACAGAGCCGCCGACATATGAAAGAGGTTCGACAGAATGAGAGATCTCTGTTATAAGGGGAGCACGTATGAAGGTCATCGGACGGGTGCCCGCTCCCTTCACATCACCCATAACACGGAAACTCCCCGACTGACGGCCGTATCCGTTACGGCGTACCGTCACGGGAAGTGTTTTGAAAAATCCATCTTCCTCACCTTCTAGAGCTGATGAGAGAAGAATCAAACCCGCACAAGTTCCGATGACGGGTAAACCGCTCTCAATCATCTTTTTGAGCTTTTCATACATCCCCGTATCTTTTATTAGTTTACGCTGCACGGTGCTCTCCCCTCCGGGAAGAACTATGCCGTCAAAGCTCTCCTCGAGGTCGGAGGAAGAGCGGATGAGAGTGACGGAGGCTCCCATCCAGCTGAGTTTTTCACTGTGCTCGATAAAGCCCCCCTGCAGGGCAAGTACGCCTATCTTCATCATTTACCTCTCTCTGCCATCAACAGAGTTATTTCATCTTCATTTATACCGACCATTGCTTCTCCGAGGTCCTCTGCGAGCTCTGCTATGAGTTTTGCATTTTTATAGTCCGTTACAGCTCTCACGATAGCCTGGGCTCTCTTTTCGGGGTTTCCCGACTTGAAGATTCCCGAGCCGACGAAGACTCCATCGGATCCGAGCTGCATCATCAATGCTGCATCCTGCGGTGTTGCAATTCCGCCTGCTGCAAAGTTGACAACGGGAAGAGCGCCGTTTTCATGAACATAGAGAACAAGATCATATGGAACGGCAAGACTCTTCGCCGTTTCAAAGAGTTCATCCTCCCTCATGGAAGCTATCCTTCTTATTTCTGCATTCATCTTTCTCATGTGTCTCACAGCCTGGATTATATCCCCAGTACCGGGTTCCCCCTTGGTTCTTATCATGGACGCACCTTCGTTTATTCGCCTCAACGCCTCCGAAAGGTCCCTGGCCCCGCACACGAACGGAACGGAGAAATTACGCTTGTCTATGTGGTTGACATCGTCAGCGGGTGAGAGAACCTCGCTCTCGTCTATGTAGTCTATATCGATCGCCTCCAGAACCTGTGCCTCCACGAAGTGGCCTATCCTGCACTTTGCCATGACAGGAATCGAGACTGCCTCCTGGATTGATTTTATCATCTTTGGGTCGCTCATCCTGCTCACTCCTCCCGCCGCTCTTATATCGGCAGGAATTCTCTCGAGCGCCATGACGGCACATGCTCCGGCATTCTCAGCTATTCTCGCCTGTTCGGGAGTTGTTACATCCATAATGACTCCTCCCTTCAACATCTGGGCGAGGTTCTTGTTTAGTGTATATCTTTCATTGAACATATTGTCCTCCATTGAGAGAGAGTAAAATCAAATTGGATATATTGAAATAGTCAATTCTAACAAATATAATAATACCAGTTTTAATACCAGCAGGGAGGCGGCAATGCTCACTTACGACCTTAAATCTTCCAATACTCCGCTCTATATATCGCTCTATGAAGCAATCCGGAATGACATAGCAAACGGCATACTCAATTCGGGAGTGAAACTTCCGTCGAAAAGAGTCATGGCTCTCAACAACGGGGTGAGCGTAATCACAGTCGAGAATGCATATGAGCTGCTTCTGAGCGAAGGCTACATCTACTCGAAGCCTAAAAGCGGTTACTATGTCTCCACTTTCTCATTTGATAAAAGAGAGAGCAGAGTAAAGTCGGAGTCTCATGAAGAGAAGAGCGAGAGACGGGGAGAAGAAGATCTTATCGACCTCTCGTCAAACCTTACTCCGAGTGATCTCTTCCCATTCGAGAGCTGGCTCAAAGCCTCGAAGAGCGTCTTTTCATCCTCGAAGGAGAAGCTTATGGATAACCCGCCGTCCGAGGGTATAAGAGAACTCAGGGAGAGTATCAGCGGATACCTTGAAGAATACAGGGGCCTCAAAGTCGACCCTGAGGATATAATTATCGGCGCCGGAAGCGAATACCTCTACCAGCTTCTGATTCTTCTTCTCGGGAGAGACAAAAAATACGGCATCGAAGATCCCGGGTATCCAAAGGTGAGAAAGATATACAGCATAAACGGTGTGAACCTCTCATATCTTCCACTCGACAAAAGCGGAATATGCCCGGAAGAACTCAGAAAGAAAGAGATTGAGATAGTACACATAACCCCCTCTCATCAATACCCGAAAGGTATCATAATGCCCATTACACGTCGTCTCGAGCTTCTTACGTGGGCGGCGGAAAAAGCCGGGCGCTATATAGTCGAAGACGACTATGACAGTGTTCTCAGACTGGAAGGTAAGCCTGTCCCGGCCCTTAAGAGTATCGACACGGAAGGAAGAGTCATCTATCTCAATACATTTTCAAGAACACTCTGTTCAACAGCAAGAATAGGATATATGGTCCTTCCCCGATCTCTCATGGAGAAGTACAAGAGAGAACTCTCCTTCCTTTCCTCTACGGTTTCAACCTTCGAGCAATATACATTGAACAAGTTCATGTCACTCTCGAAATTCGAGAGTCATATTGCCAGAATGAGGACATATTACAGAAAGAAAAGAGATCTTTTCATAAATGAAGTCAGAAAAAGTGAACTGGGGCCTAAAGCGGGAATCAGCGGAGAGAAAGCGGGGCTCCATTTTCTGATGAAGATCGAGAGTGAAAAAGATGAAACCGAAAACCTTTCGAAGGCATTCTCTCTCGGCTTGAAACTTACTCCTCTCTCAAGCTTCTACCATAACGGAACCTCGATACCCAAAGAAGAAAGGAACACATACATAATCAATTACGCCGCATTTGACAGAGACGGGATAAGAGAGATTGTCGATAAACTCTCCCGTGTTTTCTTATAACCCTCATTTCCAATACAGAACAAGGAAACGAAAAATTGTTGCTTTTTACCGGTTTGGCCCTAATATGAGAATTAGGGGTTACCCAACAAAAGGAGAAATTAATGAAAAAACTACTCACAATCTGCCTAGTTGCAGCTCTATGTGTCACCGCGCTTTTTGCAGGTGGATCAGCAGAAACATCTTCCTCCTCAAAGGAAATCAAGGTTGCTTTAATTGTATCGAGCACTATCGACGACAAGGGCTGGTGCCAGGCAATGCATGACGGTATCGTAGAAGCCATGACCGAGTTACCCGGCAAGATCAAAGACTATAAAGCAGTCGAGAACACGCAGCCGGCAGATACCATGACAGCCATCAGAACATATGTCAACCTCGGCTACAACATCATCATCGTCCACGGCTCACAGTTCAGGGCACAGGTCGAAGAAGCATCAAAGGAATTCCCGGACGTAATGTTCGCATTCGGTACTTCTTCCGACATCATAGCAGACAACGTATTCACATACATGCCGCAGTCTGAAGAGACGGGTTACCTCTCCGGTCTTGTTGCAGGTATGACTACAAAGGTCAACAAAGTTGCTCTCGTCGGACCTATCGACGGTGGAGACGCCGCACGCTACAACAGAGGATTCGTACTCGGCGTACAGGCATCAAATCCGAAGGCAAAGATCCAAGTAACACATATCGGTAATTTCAACGACACAGTCAAGTCGGGAGAAGCTGCACAGGCTTTCATCCAGGGTGGAGCTGATGTCCTCACCGGTTCTTCCCAGCAGGCTCTCGGCGCTCTCAGAGCAGTCGCAGACTATCCCGACAAGGATATATGGTGGGTCGGACAGGATATCGCACAGATCGATCTCGACGAAGGCTACAAGTGTATCGCAGCATCTGCATACAACTACAAAGCTGTTGTAATCGGACTTGTAGAGAAGTTCGAAGAAGGCGTACTCGGCGGAGAATGTCTCCCGATGAACTTCCACAACGAAGGTTTCATCTGGAAGTGGAACGAAGCAAAGTGTGCAGACAAGATCACTCCGGAGATCAGAAAGGCAGTCGAAGATCAGATCAAGGTTTTCGAAGCACAGGCTGACACTCTTTCCAACTGGGCAAGCGTAGACTATTCTACTCTCTGATTTCAACTATTCATCAAGCCGGTCTACAAAAGGCCGGCTGTTTTTAAAAACTATGGCTAAAGAAATATACGATTTAAGACTAGAACACATCACCAAGCGGTTCCCCGGTGTTCTTGCCTCCGACGATATATCCCTCCATGTCGGAAAGCATGAAATACTTGCCCTGGTCGGTGAAAACGGTGCGGGCAAGACCACACTCATGAATATCATCATGGGGCTCTACCACCAGGATGAAGGAGAAATCTTCATAAACGGGGAAAAAGTGAATTTCAAATCCCCCAACGATGCATTCGCTTACGGGATCGGAATGGTGCACCAGCAGTACATGCTGGTTCCAAACATGACTGTACTTGAGAATATCGCCCTCGGGATGAAGGAATACTGGGGTTTCACAGTAGATCTGAAATCCGTTAGGAAGAAAATAGATGAAGTAAGCAGGCACTACGGCCTTGTAGTCGACCCCGATGCTTTCATATGGCAGCTCTCTGTCGGAGAACAGCAGCGTGTTGAACTTGTAAAGACGCTCTGTCTGGGAGCGAGGTTCCTCATTCTCGATGAGCCCACTTCGGCATTGACTCCCCAGGAGACTGACGACCTTATAGTCCTTTTAAAGAAGATGAGCAGCGAACTCTCCATTATCTTCATCAGCCACAAGCTCAACGAAGTAAAGGCGCTCTCACACAAGGTATCGATCCTCCGTCACGGGAGAATCGTCTTCAACGGAGAGACAAAAGACTTCACACCGCAGGAGATTGCCGCATTGATGACCGGTCATGAAGTGGAAGTTACGGAAAACCTCTCCTCTCCTTCAAACGGTCCTGATGCACTTGTCATAAAAGACCTCACCGTTAAATCGGACAGAGGCTTCAATGCACTCGACGGCTTCAATCTTACTGTCAAAGCCGGTGAGATAGTAGGACTCGCGGGAGTATCGGGAAACGGGCAGAGAGAGCTTGCAGAGGTAATCAACGGACTGAGAAAGGTTGAAAGCGGCTCAATCATGTTCTACGGCGAAGAGATAAAGAATCTCACACCGCGCGAAGTAATAAAAAAAGGCATGGGTTATATTCCCGAAGAAAGAAACACGGAAGGAATAGTTCCGGCTATGTCCATAAAAGAGAATATTATTCTCAAGGACAGTGATGATGTCTTCTCGACTCATCACTTCCTCAATATGAAGAAGATTGAGGATACGGCTAACCGCCTCCGGAAATCTTTCGACATAAGGAGCCCTCACATAAACATCGCGGCGGGGTCTTTGTCGGGAGGGAACATCCAGAAGGTAATACTTGCCCGTGAGATAGTACGTAACCCGAAATTCCTCGTATGCGTCTACCCTATCCGCGGTCTCGATATGGGGGCAGCGGAATTCATTCACAAGGAGCTTCTTGCCCTGAGAGAAAAAGGTGTCGGCATTCTTCTCATCAGCGAAGAGCTTGATGAGATCATGAACTTGAGTGACCGCATCGCAGTCATCTTCAAGGGAAAGAACCAGAAGGTTCTCATGAAGAAAGAAGCGACAACGCAGAAACTCGGAATTCTGATGGCGGGGGTTAAAGATGAAGAATAAGTCAAGCTACAAAATATGGTTCAAAGTCTCGGTAATAGCAGCTGCTATACTGATAGCAATTGTTATCGGAGCACTTATCATCATCTCGACGGGAGAAGATGTCTTCAGAACCTACGGCATAATAATTTCCATGCCCTTCTCCAACTTCCGTTCATTCTGCGAAATACTTGTCAGAATGATTCCTCTCATCATAATTGCACTCGGAATATGTGTCTCGTCACGTAGCGGTATAAACAATATCGGGGCGGAGGGACAGATGGCAATGGGAATCATTGCTGCAACGGCAGTTGCACTTCACCTTGACTGCTGGCCGCGTCTTGTGGCAATCCCGCTGTGCATACTCGCGGGAGGTCTTGCCGGTGGTCTTTACGGCTTCATCCCGGGTTATCTCAAGGCAAAGTATGAAGTAAGTGAGCTCTTGAGTACGGTCATGCTCAACTATGCAGCAACACAGTTCTATGTCTTCATGATAAGAGTTCCGCTTCTCGACCCGAACGAAAAGACGGGAACACCGATGAGTGCCAGAATCCCGGATTCGACTGTGTTGAATAAACTCTTCAGGGGAACAGCTGTTCATCAGGGCCTATTTCTTGCAGTTATTCTTGCCGTCGTTATCTACATACTTTTATGGAAGACAAGCTACGGCTACAAGATGAGAGCAGCAGGAGCATCTAAGAGAGCCGCACGCTACGGAGGAATTAACGTCGGTTTATACCTTGTCATCTCCATGATAATTTCAGGAGCATGCGCAGGAATGGCAGGAGCTGCAGAGCTCATGGGTAACCAGGGCCGTGCCATGGAGAACATAACAAGCGGATACGGATTCTCGGGAATCGTAGTCGCCCTCTTCGGAGGACTCCACCCGGCAGGAATCATCCCCGCGTCGTTCTTCTTCGGCATTCTCCTCTATGCACAGGTCAACCTCCAGATCCTTACAGAGGTTCCGCCTAACTTCGTCAAAGCTCTCCAGGGTCTTATCATCCTCATAATCGTAGCTGTACAGATGATAATTCATAATCCTTATATGGAAGAGAGATTCAGACAGAGATTCTTCCAGAAGACAAAAAAGACAAAGGAGGCAAAATAATGGATTTACTCATAAACACACTTACACTTACCGTACGCTTTGCAGTTGCACTCATGATTGCCTCCATGGGAGAGATGTTCAATCAGAAGGCCGGCATCTTCAACCTCGGGTGTGAAGGTATTATGACAATGGGGGCGTTCCTTGGAATGCTTATCCCCTTCTCATACGGCGGAGCAAGTGCAGTTCCCTTCGGAATCAACCTCCTGGGACTTCTGGCGGGAACAGCAGCGGGAGCTCTGATGGGGCTTATCTTCGGCATAATAGTAATTACCTTCCGTGCCCCCCAGGGAATAGCGGGAATAGGCATGCAGATGTTCGGAGTCGGACTTGCGGGTACATTCTTCCGTGCCTACATCGGAGGCTCACAGTCCATTACGGGAATTACAGCCTACCCGATTCCGCTCCTTTCCAAAATCCCGGTGCTCGGAGACATTCTTTTTACACATAACCCGATCATATATTTCTGCTATGCACTTGTTCCTGTTGCATGGTTTGTCATGTATAAGACTCCGTGGGGATTGAGAGTGAGAGCATGCGGAACGCATCCGAGAGCTGCAGACAGCCTCGGAATAAATGTGTCGGCGGTACGTTATCAATCGCTTGCAGTCGGAGGGGCAATGGCGGGTTTCGCCGGAGCATTCCTCACCCTCTGTCAGGCAAAGCTCTTTACAGCGGACATCATCAACGGCCGAGGCTTCATAGCAGTTGCACTTGTCTATTTCGGGCAGTGGCATCCTGTCAGAATCTTCCTGGGAGCTCTGCTCTTCACCTTTGCACAGGTATTGCAGACACAGGTCCAGATCTTCATTCCATCCTTCCAGTATTATGAATTCCTGACCATGCTTCCATATATACTTGTTATCGTGGTACTGGCATTCAACAAGGAGTCGAACAAGCTCGGGCCGACAGCTCTAGGGAAACCTTTCAACAGAGAAATGCGCATCTGACGAAAGACGACGTCTTATCGGGAGTTACGGCGACGTAGCTCCCTTTTTTCTTTATTGCTTGGTTTCTTTTTCCAGTTCAAGGAGATATTTATCATAATCGGACATGAATAATCCGTCTTGAACAATACGGTATTTTTCAAACTCGGTCTCGGCTTTTGCTTTAGCAATCTCTGCCGTGATTTTCCCTGCATCCTGTAATATTTCTCTGTCATCTGCCAACAGGAACAAATCCAGCCGTCTTGCCCAGTCTTCCATTGTCATCGGGATGTGACGGGCTGCCCGATCTTCCGCCAAATCAAGATAAGCCGATACGATACGCTCCAGCGACCGCATTTCATCCTCACTCAGATAATTCTTGGCAATGATGACATCGCTTTTTACGATTTTACCATCCGGTGCTGCTTTCCATGTAGTAAGTCCCATGTGGGGTTTTTCTGCATCTGCTCGTTCATAAACCAATTCCGCAGCAGTATGGCCGTGTACTGCATAATGCATCTTATTCTGCACTTTGGCAAAAAATTCTTTCGTGGCCTTTGCTGTGCGGTCATAGTCAAATGCAGTGGCATAGATATCGGTTATCTTCTGATAGAACCTCCGCTCGGAAAGACGGATCTCCCTTATCTCTTCAAGTAGATGGTCAAAGTACTCTGTTGTAAGTATGGAACCCCCATTCTTCAATCGTTCATTATCCATGACCCAACCTTTAATTGTAAAGTTTTTAACGATAGCATTGGCCCATTTGCGGAACTGTACAGCTCTCTCATTATTAACTTTAAAACCAACGGCAATAATCATTTGAAGATTGTAATGTACCACTTCACGACTCACTCTTCGTGTACCTTCCTCTTGAACTATTAAGTATTTCTTAATAGTTGAAGCTTCTTCCAGTTCAAAATCATCATAAATCTTCTTTATATGCTGGTTGATTGCGGCGACACTCACATCATACAAAGTTGCCATCATCTTCTGTGTAAGCCATATATTCTCATCTTCATAACGCATTTCAATGTTGTTGCTCTGATTACCAACCGAGGCAACATATGTCAGATATTCCGCTGC
>CAVHKW010000024.1:0-25313 GCA_963636745.1 uncultured Oscillospiraceae bacterium
CCGTTTATAAGATTATGATTGAAGTATATAGAAGGCGGGAAAGTGATGTATTAACTCATAGTTAATCATTCGATGATGGCGCCTGGAAGAAGTGAGAGGTCAAGCGAGAAGAGAAGATTGTCTATCGTATAGCGGTCATAGATACCGTTGGAGATAAGGGATGCAAGTACTATGTCTTCAAGGGATGACTGGTTTATTGCGTACCCCGCCTTCATAAGCATCTCCTTTGTCTCGTCAATGTCGAGTTTGAGGGCAATCGAGAGCGCATAGACAGTCATCTTGGCGGGGTTGCTTTTGCCGTTGAGTATCTTCCAGAGTCCCGCTCCCGATATCTCGAGTTCATTCTGGATGTAGGTGTTCGTTATGTTTTTTTCCTTCATGAGGCGCTCAAGCATGGTGCCGAAACTCTCGTCGACTGGGATTTTCGAGAGGTTTTTCTCCGTCGGATGTTCGATGAGGTCGTTTATTTCGTCCATGCTCATAAATGATGGTTCCTCGAGAGTCTCTTCCTCATTAAATACATAATCATCTCTGGGAACATATTGAGTGAGAATATCTTCGCTCAAAAGAGACATGAGGTCTTCGCTGACAAGGTCGGCATTATTTTTCAGGAGTACGAGGTATATATCGAGAGAGGGGTATTCCTCCATCGATTCTCTTATGGCATTGACTGCAGTCGTGAATGCAACTTCCTTCGGAAAGTGTTTTCCTCTTGATGCGATGAGAGGGAAGGCTATTGTTCTGCACTCGAGATAAGATGCGAGTGCGAGGCTGTTACGGTAGCATGAGCCGAGAAGATCTATTTCCAGTCGGCTCCGTCCCGTCCAGTGTGGAGCCGAGGTGTGTATGATATATTTCGCATCAAGTGCAAAGCCGTCAGTTGCCTTTGCTTCTCCGAGGTGTAATCTCCCGTACTTTCTTGTTGCATGATATAGCTCGTCTCCGCATATGTCGTGGATGAGCATGTCGACACCGCCGCCACCGGAGAAATATTGATCTGTCGGGTTGACGATGGCATCGACCGGGAGGGTTGTGATATCGGAAAAGATTATATTGAACGACACGTTATTTCTCTTCTGAAGCTGTCTTCTCTAACGGCTCTTTCTTCTTCATCTCCTCGAGCATCTTCTCCATTGATTCTGTTTTCTCCACCATGAGGCCGAATCCTGTGTAGAGGAGTTTTTTGAGGTACAAGATAACTCCGATAACAAGAGCGGAGAGTATGACACAGAGTATATAGGTAACTCTGAACTCAGGCTCGCAGAAATCATAGACTTCCACTATTACCGATATCCAAACGACCACTCCTATGGCAATAAGTACAGTTGCCGCTATCCAGAGCACGTTGACGATGCTCATTATTCTCTTGCCTATGTTTTTTGACTTTTTGTCACTCATATTATCTTCCTTATATACGTAATAAGATAAGGCAAAAAGAAGTAATAGAAAAGGGAGCTGTTCTGTCCAACAACTCCCTTAACGGCTTATTGATTACTTTTTCCTTTTTTTGCTTTACGGCATGCCGAGCACCCCGCGCATGAGGAACATCCTCCCGAGCATTTACCCGCTCTTTTGTCCTTTCTCATTCCATATATAATGAGTGCGACAACGGCAGCGAGGACTAATAATACAAGGAAAGTTCCGGGATTCATGCATTTACCTTCTTAGTCTTCTTGAAGAAGAGTTCATAGATATAGAGTGCAATTACACATAGTGCAAGGATGAAGAGCACAGCGTTTCCTCTTCCCGAGAACATATTGCCCACTTGTGTGATTACGAATGCAACAAGGTATGCAAAGCCGCATTCCCAGCCGATTGCAGCCCATGTCCACTTGGGTGAATTCATCTCTCTCTTGATAGCACCCATAGCTGCGAAACATGGCGCGCAGAGAAGGTTGAAAGCAAGGAAGGAGAATCCTGTGACTGATGTGAATGCATCAGCGATTGCCGCATAAGCGTTTCCTGTTGCTCCGTAGAGGATACCGAGTGTTCCGACGATGTTCTCCTTAGCAACAAGACCTGTAATGGATGCAACGGCAGCCTGCCAGTTACCCCATCCGAGAGGAGCAAAGAGCCATGCAAATACAGAACCGATTCTTGCAAGGATAGAGTACTCGATCTCCTCGTCGGCAAGCATTCTGAAACCGTCGGGTGTAAAACCGAAGTATGTAGTAAACCAGATGAAGATAGTCGAGAGTGTGATGATCGTTCCGGCCTTCTTGATGAATGACCAGCCTCTTTCCCACATCGAGCGGAGAATGGAACCCACTGTCGGCATATGATAAGCCGGAAGTTCCATGACGAACGGTGCCGGGTCTCCTTCGAAGAGCTTTGTCTTCTTGAGGATTATACCGCTTGAAATAATAGCGATCATACCCATGAAGTAAGCCGATGGTGCAACCCAGCTTGCGCCTCCGAAGACAGCGCCTGCCATCATGGCGATGAACGGAAGTTTCGCGCCGCACGGGATGAAGGTCGTCGTCATGATTGTCATCCTTCTATCCTTTTCATTCTCGATTGTACGTGATGCCATGATACCCGGAATACCGCATCCTGTTCCAATGAGGATAGGAATGAATGATTTACCCGAGAGACCGAACTTTCTGAAGATTCTGTCCATGACGAATGCGATTCTTGCCATATATCCGCAGCCTTCGAGGAAAGCAAGGAATATGAAGAGAACGAAGATCTGTGGAACAAAGCCCAGGACAGCGCCGACACCCGCAACTATACCGTCGAGGATCAAGCCTTTGAGCCAGTCTGCGCATCCGATTTTGTCAAGAAGATTCTCAAGAAGTACAGGAATACCGGGAATCCACACGCCGTAGTCGGCAGGATCGGGCTCTGTGTATTCAACTTCAGCCATCTTTTCTGCGCTTTCTACGAGGTCGGAGTAAGATGCACTTTCTTCCTCTGTTGCGAGAGTCTCTTCGTCTTCAACTTCATATGTAACCATGTCTGAGGACTTGGCGGAAGATACGATCTTCTTTACGACTTCGGGTGAATATTCTTCATACTCGATGCCGTATTTCCCGGCAAATGCACTCAATACCTGATCTGCCTCCGTGTATGTTTCGCTCTTTTCACTATAAGCGGAGCTTCCTATTCCGAAGAGGTGCCAGCCGTCGCCGAATACGCCGTCGTTAGCCCAGTCCGTAGCCCATGAGCCGACTGTTGTAACACTTATGAAGTATACAAGCCACATTACGAGTGCGAAGATCGGGAGAGCAAGGAAACGGTTTGTAACAACCTTGTCGATCTTGTCGGAAGTGGAGAGTCCGCTCTTCTTCTTTGTGTAGGAGCCTTTGATGACGTTTGCAATGAAGATGTAACGCTCGTTTGTGATGATCGACTCTGCATCGTCGTCCATCTCCTTCTCTGCATTCTTTATATCTTCCTCGATATGAGCAAGCACATCAGGTGCGATGTTCAGATTCTCGTAAGCAGTCTTATCGCGCTCGAAGATCTTGATAGCGTACCATCTCTGCTCCGAGTCCGGAAGTGAGTGGAGAGCAGCTTCTTCGATGTGTGCGAGAGTGTGCTCCGTTGCACCTGAATAGATGTGAGGAGGAATGCTCTTCTTCTTTTTCGATACTTCAAGACACTTCTCAACAACTTCATCAACACCGTCACCCTTTAGTGCCGATATCTCGATAACAGGTACTCCGAGTTCTCTCTCGAGTTCCTTGAGGTTGATCTTGTCTCCGTTCTTTCTGACGACATCGATCATGTTGAGTGCAACGACCATCGGAAGACCGAGTTCGATGAGCTGTGTCGTGAGATAGAGGTTTCTTTCGAGGTTTGTAGCATCCACTATGTTGAGGATGACATCCGGCTTCTCGTTCTTGAGGTAGTCTCTTGCGACAACTTCCTCGAGAGTGTAGGGGGAGAGAGAATAGATGCCGGGAAGGTCGGTTACCGTGACATCAGGATTCTTCTTGAGCTTTCCTTCCTTCTTTTCAACTGTTACACCGGGCCAGTTACCGACAAATTGGTTGGACCCTGTAAGTGCATTGAAGAGAGTTGTTTTACCGGCATTGGGGTTACCGGCGAGTGCAATTTTAATACTCATTCCTTTACTCCTTATTCAACGTCGATGAGGTCTGCATCGGCTTTTCTGAGCGAGAGTTCATAGCCTCTTACTGTCAATTCGATGGGGTCTCCGAGTGGAGCCACCTTACGTACATAGACTTCGGTTCCCTTTGTGAGTCCCATGTCCATGATCCTTCTCTTGACGGCGCCTTCGCCGTTAAGCTTCTTGATGGTTGCCTTTTCACCAACCTTGACTTCTTTAAGTGTTCTCATATTTCTATTTCCTTTCACACATATATCTTCATGGCCATCTCCTGACTGATGGCTACTCTTGACTCTTTGACCTTCACGATGAGATTGCCGCTGTTTGTCGATATGACTGTGACGAACGACCCGACGGAGAAACCCATATCCTCAAGATGTCTCTTGACTTCCTGGCTCCCCGAGACCTTTTTTATCGTGTTCAATTCATCCGGTTTTGCTAAAAAAAGTGGAAGCATTTACATTATCCTCATGGTTAGTTTTTGCTAACTAACTGGAATATATTCTACTCCTATATTTTCGTCAATAGGAGTGAATCAATTTGCTTTTCAGTCTTTCCTCTTTTGAATAGAATCTTGGTATGATATTGAATTTCTTCTGCGATATAGATGGTACGCTCCTTCCTTTCGGAAAGGGGCTTATGGAGAGTACGAGACTCTCGATTGAAAAAGCGAGGAAGGAGGGTCACCGCTTTTTTCTTGCGACGGGGCGCTCTATGAAGGAAGTCGACCCAAGACTTTCCGTCATTACATTCGACGGCGGTGTATATTCAAACGGTGTTACGGTGAAACTCGGAAATAAGACGGTATTGGACGTGACGATGACTAAGGACGACATGTCTTACCTTAGAGCATACTCTGAAGAGAATTCTTTTCTTTACATGCTCCAGTCTGACGATGGAACATATATGACAGAGGAGTGTAAGGACTTCTTCGTATCGAGTATGAGAAAACACCTGGGTCGTGTGATAGATGTACCGAATATCATAGTGTATGAGAAAGGGAAGGTGGATGATTTCGGCTCTGTGAGAAAGTTTCTCTTTCTCTCCCCGGATCACAGAATGGACGAGGCAAGAGCATCTCTTCCTCCGCACTTCCAGGTGATAGACAACACTGTCGGTATACCCCAGCGAGATATGGCCGAAATATGTCTTCCTTCCTTCAATAAAGGAACGGGAGTCGAGGCTCTTATCAGGACCCTCGGTGATGATATGGCATCTTCCGTTGCGATAGGGGACGGCGCGAACGACATTGAGATGCTCTCCCTGGCGGGGCTTGGAATCGCAATGGGTAATGCCCCGGAGGACGTAAAGAAACACGCAAAGTGGGTTACTTCTTCTGTCGATGACGACGGTTTCAGCAGAGCGGTGGAGTACGCTTTGAAAACATTAGCTTGAAAAACGACTTCAACTCTTGCCAAAAAGAAGATATCAAATTACCTTTAAAACAAAACGATTGTATGATTTTGTTTTTATGGAGCTAATATGACTGACGAAAAGAGGAAAAAGGCGGAGTACAGGAGTTCACTCAGAAGTAAGGCTATGATCAAGGAGGCCCTTCTCTCGCTTATGATAGAGAAGCCTTTCGAGAAAATAAGCATAACCGATATAGTACGCCGTGCAGATATAAACAGAGGAACCTTCTATGCCCATTATGCCAACACGTCGGAGGTGTTGAAGAGCATATCGACATCTGTTGTCGACGACCTCGCTTCGGCTGTCACCAATGAATACGATACTGTCAAGGTGCTCGCGTCTCCGGAGGTTCTTTTAACTCCCATAACAAACTTTCTCAAAGCAAATCCGTCATATTACTCGAAGCTCTTACAGACAGATAAATTCTATGATGTTCTTGATGATGCAAGAGAAGCGGCAATCAACAGAGTTGTTCAGGATTTGAGAAAGAGCATCAATGACGAGACGAGGAAGATGCTCATCGTTGTACTCGACTATGCATTGAGCGGGATTATGACAGTATATGAAGATATACTTCTCGAGAAGATTCCACTCTCTCTTGATGAATCCGTTGAGTATATATCGCAGCTCTTGAGGCCGCAGCGCATAGCACTCTCAGAGGCCCTTCAGCAGATGCAGAAATAACCGGGACAGAAAAGATTCAAAAGCACAAGAGGAAGACAGCAGGACAAGAAGCCTCCCGACTCGGGATATGTTCCCTGTCTCTCGCGGTAGGTATCGCGTCCGTAACGCATCCTGTCGAGGAATGCCTTGTACTGCATGTTTCCAGGCTCACGTCTTATTGCTTCCGATATATCGTTATAAGCTCTCGTGGAGTCTCCCAGATAATACGAGCATACACTCGAGTAGTAATACCACCTTGCGTCCCTCTCTTCTGTTTTAATGGATGAAAGTACGTTGAGAGCTTCTCTGAAGTGACGTGCGTTTATATAAGCTTCGGCGGCTCTCAGGTGACTTGAGGAGGCGTCCCCCGTGTTCTGGCTGCTATAGCCGTAGAAATCGGAATAGGGGTTCCTGTATCCCGTGCTCCCTGAAGAAGAGTAATCCTTATGGTTAATGATTGCGTCGTATGCTGCGTTTATCTCCTGCATCTTCTTTTGAGCGTCCGCATCGTTACCGCATACATCGGGATGGTATTTCTTTGCAAGGGTCTTGTAGGCCTTCTTGACCTCTTCCTCGCTGGCGTTCTCATTAAGACCTAAAATTGTATAAGGGTTGTTCATCTATTATTCTCTGTCTCTTTCTTGTATCTATTAAATTTCGTCCACATGCCGCTGAGTATTATGTTGTTCAATATTGAAGTATACTCGTCAAGTGGCAGTTTGTTATAGCTCTCGTATGCAGCTGCTGCCTTTTCAAAAAGAAGTGACTTCACTTCCTCACGTGTAATATCGTCCCCGAGCGGATTGAATGCCCCGTTCCTTTTGTCCTTTTTTCTGTCGTCCCAGGCATCAAGAATATAGATGAATGCACCGATGTTGCATCCGAGAAGGTAGAGGTCCTCCTTGAAGAACGAGTTCTCGTCGTAGACGAAGATCTCCCCGAGGAGTGAGCCGAAGAGAAGAGAGAGGGCCTCTATGTCCTTTTTGTTCTCCATCTCATATTGACTGATTCTCATAAGGTTATCCTTCACGGCTTCGGCCTGCCTGGGATACTTCTTCTCGATTTGAGGAATAAGGAGCGAGTACCTTTCCTTCTTCTCTTTTCCCTTTCCTTCGTCGTTTATGTTGTCTATGAGCGAGTAGTAGGAGAGGAGGATCTGCATATCTGAAGTGTAGTCCATAACCGGGAAGGTGGTGTATTCATGTTTTTTCAACGGGTGTACCACACATCTCTCTTCTCCTTCCTTCTTCTCTCCTGCTGTCAGATCTTCGAGTAGAAGCGAAAGGAATGTCATATCATACGAGAGGGAGAGCATTCCCGTCTTTCCGTATTTCTCCCTCAATACGTGACAGAGCCCGCAATAGGCTTTTCTATATTCTTTTTTGTCCTCTTTATCTGCCGAGGAGGAAAGCACGATGTAGCCGAACATATCAAGTCTTCCTGATGAATTCCTGACCGCAGTTGGGGCACTTTATTCTGATCTTGCCTTTATTGCGGGGAACACGGAGTTCCTTTCTGCACCTGGGACAGAAGAAGTAAGCGTAGATCTTCTCGCTCTCCTTACGCTGTCTCTTCTTCTCCTTTTCGGCTTCCTTACGTCTTTTTCTCTCATCCTTGTCTCCTCCGTTGAAGAAGAGGAGGAAGCTGTCGTTCTCCATACGCCGCTTTGCAATATTTGTCGAGAACGAGCGGTAGAGAGCCCACACAATGAGCACCAGTCCCAGAAGAATCAATATGCCCTCAACATATATGAGAGTGAATATCGGGTAGGCCAGTATAATCAGGATACCCGTTATGATCAGCGTCACGGATAACTCGTCAGCTCCGTACCGCCTTGTAAACGGATTGTTATTATAATTCATAGACTAAAGATAATATTCCTTTTGATTTTTTCCAACGCCAATTAGGTGTTATTTTTGTGTAGAGATGATTGACATGACAGAAAATGAGACATATTCTCATTTTCATGCATTATGAGACACAATCCCGCAAGAGGGTGATGGATCTTTTTCTTTCATCCCCGTCTTCATCTTTTTCCCTTCACGACATCATGAGAGAGCTTGACGGCACGGCTAAAAGCTCGATATACCGCATTGTCGACTCACTTGAGGGGGAGGGCTTCATAAGACGTGTAGGCGTTACTGAGAAGAGGAGTATTCTCTATCAGCTTTCAGATAAGGAGCTCTGTCCGCACCATATGCACATAAGATGCACCGGGTGCGGAAAGACCGAGCATATAAGTGAAGAGACGAGTCGTGAGATAGCCGGAATAATCGAAGACAGAACAGGGTTTACAGATTGCTATTCAACTGTCTTCAAGGGACTGTGCAGTGAATGCAGGAGGAAGAAATAATGGCATTACTTATAACGTTTTCTTTGAGTGTGGTCTTTTTACTTGGCGTGGTATTGAGTGCTCTCATAAAAGACAGTGAGAAGATAGAGACTGTCTCAATTCCGCTCTCCTTCGGTGCGATGCTTGCTGTCTCCCTTTTCGACATCATCCCCGAGATAGTGGACGGCGTAGTCTCCGGAGAGGCGCGACTATGGCAGACGGTGCTCTTGGCTTTTACCGGGCTTCTTCTTCTTCTCTTACTTGATAGATTCGTCCCCGAGCATGAGGGAAGCGAGAAAAGCCATGAGGGGAACCTTTTACATATAGGAATCATGGCGACTCTAATGATAGCCCTTCATAACATAGTCGAAGGAATGAGCGTCTATTCAATAGCGTCCTCAGCTGTTACTTCGGGGCTTCTCCTGGGCTTCGGTATCGCGCTCCATAATATCCCCATGGGTATGCTCATCTACACGACGACAAAGGGAGAGGGAAGAGTAAAGAGGTGGCTTATAATATCGACGGCGTCTCTCTCAACATTCATCGGCGGCATTTTTATGATGCTTATGGAGAGTGTCGTGAGTGCTCAGATGGTTGAAGTTCTGACATCTCTCACTCTCGGTATGGTCATATACATATTGTTCTTCGAGCTTCTTCCTGACATGGTAAAGAGTGAAAACAAGAAGATGACTTTCCTCTGGGCCTTAATCGGACTTCTTTTAGTCCTCGCTGGAAGTTTCTTTGAATGAAAAACAGAATCTTCTTGACTAAAAGAGGCGTGAAACAAAAAATATATCAATCGTCAAACGGGGAGTAATTATGCCTGAGTTCGTTGTTTCGAATACACTGCAGTTGGAGTTTGTTTTGAGAGTGCTTCTTGCCTCGGTATGCGGCATGTTCATAGGCTGGGAGAGGGAGAGAAGACTCAAGAGTGCAGGACTCAGAACACACATGCTCGTCGCACTTGCATCATCGCTGATGATGGTCATAAGCAAATACGCATTCATGGATGTAGTATATCTTTCATCCGTCCAGGTTGATGCCTCACGTGTAGCTGCGGGCGTTGTTCAGGCGATAGGATTTCTGGGTGCCGGTGTAATCTTCGTCAAAAAAGACAATATCGTGGGCGTTACAACAGCAGCGGGGCTCTGGGCTACTGTCGGAATCGGATTGACGATAGGCTCGGGTCTTTATGTCCTCGGGATAGCCGCAACGGCCCTCATCATCCTTATTCAGCTCATCGTCCACCGCGGAGAGCATAAGTCATTCAACAGCAACAACGGCTCTGTTGAAATCAATCTCACGAAATACAACCTGAGCGTTGAAGAAGCCAAGAACAGAATCGAGAAGGAAGGCCTTCTTTTGAAGAATATCGCAATCGCGAAGAATGAAAAGAATGAAGAGGTTCTCTCGGCTTCGATAATCTCGGTGAAGATGACGAATTCCTCCGAGATCATATCGGCATTGCAGAAGCTGGGCTTCATTGATGTCATAGAGATTTATTCTCTAGATTAATCCGTCTGTATTCTCCGGGCGTAATGCCGCTCAGTCTTTTGAAGAGTTTTATGTAGTACGACACGCTCTGGAAACCTACCTTATGTGCTATGTCCTTTATACTCTCTTTTGTCGAGATAAGAAGCGCTATTGATTTGTTAATCCTGTATGCATTGCAGTAGAACGCAAATGAATAGTCGAGCACGGAGTGGAAGAGATAGGAAAAATACTGGGGCGTGATTTTCAAAAAAGAGGCAACCTCCTCTTCCGAGATCGCCCACATGTATTCTCTCTCGATTATCCTGACTGCTTTGAAAATTAAGAGGTTGTTCTTTCTACGTGGTAGATGGACAACCTCTAATACCTTATTTCTCTTAATTTCCCAACCCCTCACGCCTATTGTAACCCAACGGGGAGAGAAAGCAAGAGAGATTATTCGTTATAATCTTCGTCGTCGGAGACTTCTGTGAGGTCTTCTGCGTCAAGCTCTCTCACATTGCCTTCTGCATAGTCTTCGCCGCTTTCATCAATGACAGTCTTTGCTCTCTGCACAGGAGCTTTTTCGAACTTAACCGCCACGTAATCCGGACAGCTTCCATCCTTATCGTAATCACGCTCGACGAAGTATTCACAAAGAAGACCTGCGTCACTGTCATAGAATCTGCATTCAGTGGTGCGTGGAGGATTCTTTATAAGATTCTTCAGGAACTCACTGCCTTCCTCTGCATGAAAAGCAATCTTCTCTGTCGATTTCTTATACATATCCTTATAGAGATTGATGTCTTTGTTATGAGCGCATGAGATGCAGCCCGAGCCAAGAACAAGAGTATCTTTCTTACTAGCCATTGTAACTCCTTAATAATTGACTATTGTAGACGAAAAAGCTTAATAAAAGCCATACCACCACGGTTGAACAGTCTATCAATTTTACTAAACGAATGCAACTCTCACGCCTTAAAGAATTTTAGGAGCTGAGAAGATGGATAAGGAGAAGTCTACAGAGAATATAGACGGAGCTGTTGCTACAGTTATGGCACTCGACAGAGCAATAAGGTGCGGAGCGGATAATACAGGGGCAGTACGACCTGAGGGGGATATCGGTTTTGTAGATTTTTCTTGACATTTTTTTTTCTAGTGTAAATTAAAAACATAACTTTCATAGGGGGATGTAATTATGATTGGATCAGCAGTACAGAGAGGAAGCTATGTTGAAGTTTACGATGACAACGGACGTCGTAAAAGTCGCTTTTTTATCGGGAACAAAACATTTCAAGGGTTCACATCAACAACAATAAACATAAAAGATGGTTCCTATCTTGAATTATATGATGAGGATGGAAAACGCAAAAGCAGGACTTATGTCAGATAGTTTAAGCTGATATAGCTAATTCAAGGCACCTTCGATTGATGGTGCTTTTTTATAATGGGGGATTAAAGTTGTTGAAAATGCGTGAAGAGACGGTAAATCAATATCCTGAAACTGAAAGGAAGCTGTTAAGCGATAATCTGCAGCTGCAGGAGCAGTTAGTGCAGGAACTGGAAAAAGTAGCATCAAGCGAAAAGGAAAAAGCCCTGGTTAACAAACAGTTTGTTTCCGATGGCTTCTTCCCTTACTATACAAAGCAGAAAATCAAGATCCTGTTCCTGGGAAAGGAATCCCTGGGACTTGGCGGTCTCGATTATGTCGATACTATGATGAATGCTGTTAAGACCAATAACCCCAGAGCGCGGGGTTCTAAGTGGACAAATAACAAAGATCCGTTTTGGTCAAAGATCCTATATACAGCCTATGGGTTGAATAACGGTTTCTGTGATTGTAAAGATATGCCACGTGCCAGTGAAATAGGACTGCACAGGTTTGCCGTTGATGGTGGGATAAGTTTCGCAGTTATGAATTTCTCCAAGTTTGATAATTATAATCCCAGGAAACCCTATTCAGCGGATTATAAAACGATGTGGAAATATCGCGAGATGGTGGAACGGACAGGAAGGAACTGGTACGAAGAACAGATTGATTTGCTGAATCCGGATGTAATCATATCCATGAATATAGCCAATTTTGTATTGAAAGCGTTTAAAATTGACAGCTGGAATAGCCTGTTTGATAACGATTCCAATTCCCATGGTATTCCTTATGTAAACATAGGCTACCTGTCGGTGAAGGGAAGAAAAATACCTTTAATCAACACAAAGCATTTTTCTTATCCCGGGAAATCATTTAAAAAATATTATTACGTCCCAATAGTAAGAAGCATGAATGAATGCTTTAAGATTCAGCCTTGATGACCTCGTTAGAGAGCGGCATCTTTTGCATGATTTCTTTGCACCATGAGAAAATCCGGCATCCCTCCCTATAGGATGTTTGTAGGAATATCAAGGCACTGCAAAGGAGCTGATGAAACTTACTTTCGAGGCGAAACTCGCTTATGGCGGTCACTCAGTACTCTCTTGGATGATGGACAACATCTTCATCCGCAGAGACCCGGAGGGGAATATCAAGAGAGATAAGGAGAAAACAACTGAGAAGATAGATGGAGCGGTGGCAACTGACATGGCATTCGATAGAGCCATTATGTGCGGAGAAGGTAATACCGAGTCAGTTTATGACAAAAGGGGCATTTTGTGCTGCATGAGACTTTATTTCTTTCAACATCTCATAGAACGCACCTCTGAAACTATCGGAGGTGACTTTTTTCCTCTTTTTCTTTGGTATTATATTGTTCTTTATTTTTTCATTGGATATAGTTAATTAATTTTTTCTCCTGAGGAGTTGGATAAATGGACAACAAGAAAATAAAAGTTGCCGTTTTGGGCGCAACAGGCGCTGTAGGGCAGGTCTTTATGTGGATGCTCTCTGACCATCCTTGGTTCGAGCTCAGCTATGTTACAGCTTCGGCTGCCAGAGTAGGTATGAAATACTCTGAAACGGTTCATTGGGTTATGCCTTTTGAAATGCCTCATCAAATCAAAGACCTTGAAATAAGAGAATTCAATCATGACGCCATGCTTGAAGAGGGTGTTAAAATCGTCTTCTCTGCTCTTCCTGCAGAGGTTGCAAGAGAAGCAGAGCCGCAGCTGAGGGCAAGCGGTTTCTATGTTTTCAGCAATGCAGCTGCAATGCGTTATGACAGCGATGTGCCTATCCTCATTCCGGAAACGAACGTCGAACAGCTCGATCTCATAAGAGAGCAGGGATACCCTCAGACGGGATTCTGTGTAACAAATGCCAATTGTGTAACAACAGGACTTGCAATGGCACTTGCTCCTCTTAGAAAGTTCGGAATCAAGACAATTACAGTCAACAGCTACCAGAGCGTATCGGGTGCAGGCTACCCGGGCCTTTCCTCGTTCGATATCACAGATAACTGTATCCCGTTCATCAAGGGAGAAGAAGAGAAGATCGATAAGGAAATAAAGAAGATTCTCTCGATAGATCCTGTAGTTTATGCCTTCACAGTACGTGTTCCCGTCATGTTCGGCCATCTCGAGACTGTATGGCTTGACCTTGAAGAGGATGTCGAGTGTGAAGATATCATATCGGCATGGGCGGATTTCAAAGAAGAGGTGGATCTGCCGTCGACACCGAGTCAGCCTGTCCAGTATTCTCCAGAGAATACATTCCCCCAGCCAAAGTATGCTTTCTGGGGAAATCCGAAAGGAATGGTTGTCTACACCGGAAGGCTCAGAAAGAAAGAAGGAAAGATCGGCTTCTGCCTCCTTGTCAACAACATCGTCAAGGGTGCAGCCGGCGGTTCCATCCAGAACGCTGAAGCATTCGTATCACGCTTCGGCTTGAGATAAGATACAGCGTCCCCATCTTGAAAGGTGGGGATTATCTTTGAGACAAAATACTATTTTTGCTCAATCAGGAAAATATTTTTCTTTACTGTTGATAATATCTTGTATCTTAATAAGTTAGAGATGTTCTTCTAAGATTTTCATTCGAAATTTCTTGCTTGAATTTCATTTCAAATTGTCTTCTTTCATTTTATGTTCATATTTGCTTTGCCCTCTTTTCCCTCTATAATACCCATGTGAGCAGATTAGAGAGAATAATGGACATGATTAATGTCCTCTGTCTTGATGACGGGAGACTTAATTACTCCTACATAAGAGACAGATACGGCATATCAAACAGAGAGTTCCGGCGTGATATAGATTTCATCCGTGAACGGCTGACAGATATCGGCTACATGGATAAGCTCTCGTCTGTTGAATATATAAGAAAGGAAAACAAGAAGTATTATGTCTTCTCAGGCGATAAACCCCGTCTCAACGAGGCATTCGTCAACTCCACGATAGCAGATGCCATCTCCCGCGCACAGCACAACACGCTCAAAGAACAGTTCGAAGGTCTGGATTATAAGAACAGAGATGAAATCGTACCTGTAAGATATATGTACAACGCACTCGAAAAGGTGAACTACTCTGTCTTCAGCCATCTTGTAAGTGCCATAAAGGAGAGACGTGTCGTCAATATAAAATATGTAAACTCGAGGGGATTGGAGAGTACACACCCCATTAATCCCATGGAGCTTATAAACTATTCCCAGATATGGTACCTGAGAGCTGAGACGCAATACGGGAATATAAGAACATATTCACTCTCGCGTATTCTCGAAATAACAAACACCGAAAAACACTTTGTCTATGACGCGGGTAAATTGAAGGAGAATGAAGGAAGCTACGGTATTTTTTCTAATTCCGAGGAGCCCGTATGGTACACGATGAGATTCTACTCAGTCGCCGCGAATATCGTCTCGAATCAGATATGGCATAAAGAGCAGAAGGGTGTGTGGATCGATAAGAATACATACGAGCTCTCCGTTCCCGCCGTGAGTGATATCGAGATCATGGGGAAGATGCTCTCCTTTGCTCCCGATAGCAGACCCGTGGCGCCCGAGGCATTCGTTTCCCGTTATGAGAGAATCATTGACAAGTGCGCATCGGGAAAGGAGAAGAAACAATAATATGGTTTATACATTGATAGACAGCGACGAGAAGATAAAGAGTCAGGTTGACGAGTGGAATTCGCGCCCCCTTGCAGTCGACTTCGAAGCGGAGTTCAATCTGCATGTATACGGCGAACACCTCTCTCTTATCCAGATATTCGATAATGAGTCCTATTACATAATCGATGTAAGAAAGAAGGAAGTAACACCTATGGGGCTTGAATATTTCTTTTCTTCTCCAGGTGAGAAAATCTGGTTCGACATCCAGGGCGATGCCTCTCTTGTATATAAGAAGTACAGGCTCAAGATCAACAACGTTTTTGATGTCAGAGTTCCTGCGAAAATGCTCGGCTACAACGGCAACCTCCTTTCATTGATAGATAGTTTTCTCGGCGAGAAGACAGTAATCGACAAAAAGAAGAACCAGCAGGCCAATTGGTTGGTAAGGCCCCTTGATGAGACGCTGATCGAGTATGCACTCGGGGATGTAAGGTATCTGTTTGCCCTGAAGGCAGTCCTGGTCAGGGAGATAGAGAACAACCACCTTGAAAAGGAGATGCTCTCCAATATGAGAAGGGTCTCTGTCGTTAAGGAGCCGGCTCCCGGGTGGCGTAATATCGGGAACTGGAGACGAATGAATAAGGAAGAGAAGGAGAGGCTTAAAGCGCTCTTCATTGCACGCGATAATATTGCACGGCGCTTCAATGTCCCGGCATCCCGCGTAATGGACAAGAAGACTCTTCTCTCCCTCGCTCTGGAGCCTGCCGCAAACAAGGCCGATCTTAAAGAAAGGATAAAGAATGAGCCTCAGCGCTTCAGGGCGCTTCTTCTCAATGCCATTACTCCTCTTTTGTAGCTATCTGGAGTACATCAAGCGGGCAGACTGCGACACAGCGTCCGCATGCTATGCACTTACTTGTTTTATTGTCTGTGGGAGATGTAACCATAACGGATAGAGGACACACCTTCCTACATTCTCCGCAGCCTGTGCATAGTTTTTTGTCTATAGTCCATACGCCGCTTGGAAGTTTCTTTATAGCTCCGACCGGACAGACAGAGGCACATTTACCGCATTGGATACATACTACAGGCTTCCATTCCCCGTTCTTTTCTTCGATTTTGAGAGCGCTGTAGCGTCTGTCTTTCTCCTTATAGAACATATCGGAGCATGCTCTGACGCACTCCAGACACCCTATGCACCCTTTCCCGGGATTTACAAAGAGCCTCTTACCGCTCTTGAGGGTTTTCTTCCCGCTCTTTTTCAAAAGATACGGTGTACTCTCGAGAGGAAGTGAATGGTGAAGCACCCCGTCATAATGATAGTAGGCATTACTTATTGCCGGAGCTGTCGGGATTGAGGTGATTTCGCCTATTCCTATTGCTCCGGAGGATATCTTGAGGCCTTCCTTCTCGACGATTATTGATCTTATAGGAGGAAGTTCATCTGCTCTGAAAAGTCCAAGTGAGCCGTATTTTTCAACCGGTCTGCACTTATCGAGTCTGTATCTCTCGCGGAGTGCATAACCCATTCCCATTACGACGCCGCCTTCGATCTGGCCCTCCACGTTTGTCGGGTTGATTGCACGCCCTACATCGTGTGCCGCGATCATCTCCTTTATTGTACCGTCATCATTTAGAATACAGAGCTGTGTTGCAAAGCCGTAGGCTACATGACTTACGGGGTGTGGAATAGGAGCCCCCAGCTTATCGGTTTTGGCAAGATATTCGGCATAGAATTCCTCTCCCTCAAGCTCCTCGAGTTTCTTTTTTCCGAGGGCTTCCTTCAGCATATTCGCAGCCCTTCTGCACGCTTCTCCCGTGACTGTGGTGTGTCTGCTTCCGCTTGTCGTTCCGCTGTCGGGGTCGTTTGTGGATGCTCTTTCGACGACTATCAGGTTCTCATCAAGATTTGTTATATCTGCAGTAATCATCTTGAGAACAGTCCATAAGCCCTGTCCTATGCATGATCCCGCCGAGTGTATATGAGCCTTCCCGTCTTCGATCTTTATCCTGACTCGTCCCCAGTCCGGAAGTCCGACTCCGACACCCGCATTCTTCATGGCGCATGCAATGCCCTTTATCTTTTCTCTATCGTAAATATCCTTGACTGCAAGTAGTGTCTCTGCAAGCCCCGTGGAAGCATCGGCTATCTGACCGTTCGGGAGTTCCTCACCCGGCCTTATTGCATTTATGTATCTTATATCCCACTCTGTGATTCCCGCCATTCTGGCAAGACTGTTGAGCATATTCTCGATAGCAAAACACGTCTGTGTGACTCCGAAGCCTCTGAAAGCACCTGCAGGTGGATTATTTGTGTAGTAGGCATATCCGTCGATTTTGAAATTCTGGTAGTTGTAGGGCCCGGAGGCATGTGTACACGCTCTTTCAAGTACGGGGCCACCAAGTGACATATATGCTCCCGTGTCGGCAACAACGCGGGCCTTTACACCCATTATCTTTCCCTTCTTGTCTATTCCGACAGTGAAGTCCATCTCCATGGGGTGGCGCTTGGGGTGGAAGAGAATCGACTCTGCGCGGGTAAGTTTCATCTTTACAGGGCGCTTCAAGAGGTATGCAGCCATCGCAGAGAGATGCTGTACTGTAACATCCTCCTTACCTCCGAATCCTCCACCGACAAGGCAGTTCTCTACTTCGACAAGGTCATATGGAAGTCCCAGAAAAGGTGCAGTCTCATGGAGTGTGTCATAGACACCCTGGTCCGTTGTATATATTTTAACTCCCTCTCCCTTCGGAACGGCGAGTGCACACTCGGGCTCGAGGAATGCATGTTCTGTAAAAGGTGTCGAGAAGTGTGCCGAGTAGACATAGTCGCTTCTCTTTATTGCTTCCTCCGCGTCTCCTCTTGATACATGTTTTTCAACGGCAAGGTTACCGGGAGAGAGAGGATGCACAAGAGGTGCTCCCTCTTTCATTGCACTTTCCGGACTGTCGATGAAAGGCAGTTCCTCATATTCGATCTTTACGAATTTCTTTGCATTCTCGACTGCATCCAGTGTCTCTCCGACAATGAGTACTATCGGGTCCCCGAGGAAGTTTGTAATCTCTCCAACATCGATTAGGGCGTTCCAGTCTTTACAGAGGTGTCCGACAACCTTGTTTCCCGGAACATCCTTTGCAGTGAATATCTTTACTATTCCTTCCTGTTTCTCAGCCTGTGTTATATCGAGAGAAAGGATCTTCGCCCTCGGATATTTACTTCTCACACATGAGGCATGAAGCATTCCATCCACATATAAGTCATCGGGGTATTTTCCTTCACCCAGAACCTTCTCCCTGACATCGACCCTGTGAACACGTTCTCCGATCTTCCACTTGACGCTCTCGGGTTTTATCTCATCCTTTCCCGACATTATTTCGGAAGCCAGTTTTATAGCTTTCACGATCTTCACATACCCCGTGCAGCGGCATATGTTGTTTCTGATGGCGTGTCTTATCGCCTTCTCGTCCGGATCGGGGTTCCTGTCGATGAGAGCCTTTGCACACATAACCATTCCGGGAATACAGAAACCGCATTGAACAGCTCCGGCTTCTCCGAAGGCATATGTGTATATATCTTTCTCCCTGTCGGAAAGTCCCTCTATGGTTAATACGGTTTTCCTGTCTATTGAGCCTGTTGTATAAGTGCACGCTTTGACGGCCTCGCCGTCTATGATGACTGTACATGTTCCGCACGCACCTTCCGAACAACCGTCTTTGACGGATGTAAGATGGAGATCGTCTCTGAGAAATCTCAAGAGGCTCTTGTTTTCTTCAACTTTGTATTCTTTACCATTTACAATAAAACTAGACATACACCTTTCTTCCATAAGTTAAAAGGTGGCCCCTTAGCTTCTGTCTGGCGTGGCAGCGGTCTGTGATACCAACCCAAGTATTATTTTGAGTTAGTTTTACCCGTTTGTAAAGGTTTAACTCAGTTTGATGACAAGTTCCTTTTTCTCTGTATCAAGATGATGATACTTCACTCCCGCCTCGTCAAACATTCTGCGGCTGGCTTTAGTTGCATCGCTGTCCTTGTATTTATCCGATAGATATATAACTTCCCTGATTCCGCTCTGTATTACAGCCTTTGCACATTCGTTGCATGGAAAGAGTGCGACATAGAGTGTTGCGCCTCTTAGCTGTGAAGGGTTGTTGGAGTTGAGTATGGCATTGAGTTCAGCGTGGCAGACGTAGGGGTATTTGGTTTCCGACCAATTGCCTTCTCTCGCCCAGGGAAGGGTATCATCACTGCAGCCGAGCGGGAAGCCGTTGTAGCCGACACCGATTATCTTCTTCTCGCTCGAGACGATACATGCTCCGACCTGTGTGTTCGGGTCCTTGCTTCTCATAGATGATAGAACCGCTACTCCCATGAAGTATTCATCCCAGCTTATATAGTCTTTCCTCTTGTCACTCATAATCCGCTCCTTATGCGTAATACATTAATTATACAGAAGAAGGGGAATGAGAAAAGAGAAAAATGGAGAATGGGAATGAATTGTAAGTAGTATGTTAATTCAGCGTGGTTTTTCTTCACGTTTTCATTTTGTTTTGCTACCTTATGAAAAGAGGTAGAAATGAAAGAGTTTACGAAACTGGCTTTGGAGCAGGCTTTGAAGAATCTTTTGTTAAAGAAAAGCCTTGCACGTATAACCGTAACAGATATAACGGAAGAGTGCGGCATAAGCCGTATGACGTTCTATTATCACTTCAAGGATGTATATGATCTTGTTGAGTGGTGCTGCTATGAAGATGCATCACGTGCCCTGGAAGGAAAGAAGCATTACGATAACTGGCAGGAGGGATTTCTGCAGATTTTCGAGGCAGTCAGGGAAAATAAGCCTTTCATTCTCAACGTCTACCACTCCGTAAGCAGGGAACAGATCGAAAACTATCTCTTCCGCTTGACTTACGATCTGCTTAAAGGTGTCGTGGAAGAGGAGGCGAAGGGGATGGCCGTCAGGGAGGAAGACAAAGCTTTTATCGCCAACACATATAAATATGCCTTTGTCGGCGTTATGCTCGACTGGATCAAAGACGATATGCTTCCGGACCCGAAAAAGATCATCGACAACCTCGAAAAGGTCGTGAGCGGGGGCTTCAAGAGCGCTCTCGAGAGATTCAGAACCTATTGATTTTCTTACACATCGCCCATTTTGTTTAAAAATCTGACAGCGGGATTTCATTGTAAATACCCGCTCTTCTTTTTCTTCGGTAGATTCATGGCACAAAGAGAAATTAAATACTGGAGGAATAGTTATGTATTATTCAAGTGGTAACTATGAAGCATTTGCAAGGCCTAAGAAGCCGCAAGGAGTTGATCATAAGTCAGCTTATATCGTAGGAAGCGGACTGGCAGCACTCACAGCTGCATGCTATCTCGTGAGAGACGGCCAGATGAAGGGTGAGAAGATCCACATTCTGGAGAAGGGACAGACTGCGGGAGGCGCTTGTGACGGCTGGAAGTTCGAGAATGTCGGCTACGTAATGCGCGGCGGAAGAGAGATGGATAACCATTTCGAGGTTATGTGGGATCTTTTCAGATCAATCCCGTCAATCGAGACTGAGGGTGTAAGCGTTCTTGATGAGTACTATTGGCTCAATAAGGAAGACCCGAACTATTCGCTCTGCCGTGCAACTGTCAACAGAGGCGAGGATGCACATACCGACGGCAAGTTCGATATTTCTGACAAGGGTGCCATGGAGATCATGAAGCTCTTCTTCACACCGAACGAGGAGCTCCAGGACAAGAAGATCACCGATTACTTCGATGAAGAGGTTCTTTCTTCCAATTTCTGGCTCTATTGGAGAACAATGTTCGCTTTCGAGAACTGGCACAGTGCTCTCGAGATGAAGCTCTACATCCAGCGTTTCATCCACCATATCGGGGGACTACCGGATTTCAAAGCTCTCAGATTCACAAAGTACAATCAATATGAATCAATGATTCTTCCTATGGAGAAGTGGCTGAAGGAGAGGGGCGTACAGTTCCATTTCGGCGTGAAGGTAACAAACGTCGAGTTCAAGTGCACGCCGAGCAAAAAGGTTGCCCAGCGTATAGATATCATCGCAGACGGGAAGAAAGACAAGATTGATCTCACGGAGAACGACCTCGTCTTCATTACAAACGGCGGCTGTGTCGAGAATTCAACTATGGGAAGTCAGAACACCAAGGCTGAATACAACACTGAGATCAAGGAAGGCGGCGGCTGGGATATGTGGCGTAAGATAGCTTTCCAGGATCCTTCGTTCGGTCATCCTGACAAGTTCTGCTCAAGTCCTGAAGAGACAAATTGGATGAGCGCAACTGTCGAGACACTTGATGACAAGATCCTTCCTTATATAAAGAAGATATGTAAGAGAGATCCTCTTTCGGGAAAGGTAGTAACAGGTGGTATTGTAACAGTCAAGGATTCTTCATGGCTCATGAGCTGGACTATCAACCGTCAGCCTCAATTCAGAGAGCAGCCTAAAGGTCATTGTCTTGTATGGGTATATTCTCTATTTACAGACAAGAAGGGTGATTTCATCAAGAAGCCGATGAGAGAGTGTACGGGTAAGGAGATCTGTGAGGAATGGCTCTATCATCTTGGAGTGCCTGAGGAGCAGATCGAAGAGCTCGCGGCAAACCATGCAAACACAGTTCCTGTCATGATGCCTTATATCGACGCATTCTTCATGCCTCGTTCTTACGGCGACAGACCTGATGTCGTACCGGAGGGTGCAGTCAACTTTGCATTCCTTGGACAGTTTGCAGAGACAAAGAGAGACACTATCTTTACAACCGAATACTCGATGCGTACAGGTATGGAGAGTGTATATACACTTCTCAACATCGACAGGGGTGTTCCTGAGGTATGGGGCAGCGTATATGACGTAAGAGCTCTTATGGATGCCTCAGTCAAGCTCAGAGACGGTAAGAAGCTCACAGATATGCAGTTCAACTGGATAGAGCGTTTTGCCCTCAAGAAGGTTATGGAGAAGATAAAGGGAACAGATATCGAGAAGATACTCAAGGAGTATAACGTAATCTGATTCTTATTATTTTGATACGGCCCGGAGACAAACCTCCGGGTCTTTCAATTAAAGAAAAGTTCCTCCTGTTTTTAAGAAGCAGAAGGAACATATTTGTTTATATCTATCTTTATTCAAGAGTAGAGCGCAGCAGTCTTTCTGAAATCATCAATTGACATGTTGGCCTTCTTAGCTGCAGTGTCTTCAGTTATAACGCCATCCTTGATGAACTCAAGAAGTGTTTCGAACTTTCCTTTCTTTCTACCTATTACCTCTCCGCTAGCTTTTCCTTCAGCTTTACCTTCGGCTTTAGCTTCTTCTCTCTCATATTCCACAATCTTGTCAATCAATCTTCTCTGTCTCTCTTCGTCACTCATAATGCTTATTAACTCCTCTGTTCTCTCTTTTAGATATTCACGTATTGGAACTGTGTCCTCACATTCATTACAAAACTCAATCGTCTTCATCACCGCTTCTGCCGTACGGCCTCCGTACAGTACACGGTTCCTGTCATATTCTTCAGTAAACATACAATACGCCTTAAGTATACCCGTGGTATTGTATTTTGTTAATATTAAAACCTTTATTCTTATCGTTTGTCCCGAATTAGATGAAAAATCGGTACTCATTGTACGTGGAAAATACTACGGCTATGAGACAAATACCTCTGGATTTTTATTCTTCTTTAACGGCTCCGTATAAGTACAATAAGGATAATTGGTGCAACCGATGAACGGCACTTTATTCTTACTACGCCGCTTAGTCAGGTAGCCTTCACACACAGGACATCGACGAGGTTCAAGTAAGGCGTCGACCTCTTTCATAGTAAAAGTACATCTCGGGAAATTGGAACATCCAACAAAAGAAGATTTACCATGTGTCACCTTACAAAGATATCCGGTTTTACATCTTGGACATAGATTACTTGTCAAATTGCTTGTGCTTTTTATATTGATGAAGGCACATGTCTTCGATTGTTTGAATTCCTTTAAAAACACAGATGGAGTTTTGTTGGAAGTAAGGACAAATGTCATATTTTTTGTTCTTGTTATAGCGACATAGAATAATCTTCTTTCCTCTGCGAAAGGATAATTATCTTCCTTTTTAATTACAAAATCCAAAACTGGGTCATTTGCAATCTGGTTAGGGAAACCTACCTTTTCGTTCTTGAAATTTATAAGGATTACATTATCTGCTTCCAATCCCTTGGACTTGTGAACAGTGGAGAATGTTATAGTTAAATGAGGAGAGGGAAGATAGCGTAATGTCTCTCTTTTGTCTTTGACATCTAAAGAGAAGTAGCTTGACGATGTCAGCATTTCAAGATCTGAGTTGTTTCTTCCAAGAATCATGATAGATTTATCAGCTCCGAATTTCGAGATAATTTTGTCGATGATCTGGATGAGAGTGAAAATTGGCTCTTTATCATATCCCCAGAAAACTAACGGGTAGTCAAGTGACTTATCTGATTTTAAGTCTTTCTTTATCTGCAACGGGTTCCTGCTGACAAAATTTGTTGCTTCGTTTATCAATTGCTGTGAGTTGCGGTATGTCTTTTCGATTTTCAACCTTTTTGTTTTTCCGAAATACTTCTCGAAATCTGTGAAGAGTGTTATATCACTCCCGGCAAAACGATAAATGGACTGCCAGTCATCACCAACACATAACAGCTTTGCAGATGTTGCATCAACGACAGCTTTAAGAAGAGTATAACGTGATGCGGAAATATCTTGATATTCATCAACTATCACATATTTGTACGGAGGAATTGTGTGGCCTGAAATTACATTTTTAGAAGCAATATTGATCATATCAGAGAAATCCACGGCATTATTCTCTCTCAGAAATGAGTCATACTCTTTAAGTATAGTCCGAATTATACAAAGGAAAATGTTGGTTCTTTCATGTAGAAATGGGTTATTTGAGTAAGCCCTCTCCATCTCATCAAAAACCGAAGTATTGAGATTGTTGGACTTGTAGAGAGTGGTGAACGTACAGCACAGTTTCATGAATTCGGAAAAATATTTGTTGCTTTTGTCTATGTATATCGTTTGGAAAACTTCATTAAAATCGACATGATTCATTTTAACGCCATTGGCTACGAGTTTCTCCTCGAGCATCTTCAGGAGAATACCTTTACTTGTATAGTATGAGTATGTTTCGATAAGCCTTGTATCATGTGCTTTGTGAAATTCTCTTTTCCATTGAATAGAGTCAACATACTTTCGTTCTTCGATTTCTGATAACCACGGGCATCTATTGTCTTCAGTAATTCCGAAATGCTCCAGATATATATCATAGTCAGGTAGATAGAAATCAGGGTGGTATGTCTTTCTTGTTATATCGTCGCTTTTATACGGATATGGTTTTTCGTATTCATACCTTATGCCATGAAGAAAAAGATAATTGGCAATCAATGTCTCTTCTTTGCTTTTTACATATTCATTTCTCAGAGTTATATTTTCTCTGCTTTTTGAATTTTTAACTGCCTGAATAAACTTTTCTTTCTCGAATTGAGACTGTAATGTCTCCAATGTTGAACTCTTTTCATCTTCATAGAGCTCTCCTAATGATGCGAAATCAGTGATATCATCCGGAATGTCGAGATAATAGAAGAAGAATTTTGCCAGGTCATTTACGAAATTCGGGCTTTTAAGGAGCTTGTCCTCAAATAAGTTCTGTATGAACAGAGGAATATTGTCGAATACCTCCGGCATTCTCCCCCATGCTTTGGTAATTATGCGAAGCCCAAGTTTATGGAATGTTATTGCTTCGATATTCATTCCAAGTTGTTTCTTAATTCTGTCCGTCATTTCCTCCGCAGATTTTGTTGTAAAAGAAATTAACAAAATATCTTCGGGTTTTATACGTTCAATATTGCATAGATATTTTACTTTACCGACAATTGTTAAAGTCTTTCCACTGCCGGCTCCTGCTATGACAAGAGTTTTGTCTTCATTGCTTATAATGGCTTCGGCTTGTTGACTGTCAAAAGACATGTCTCCGATTCTTAGTATGTTTTCTTCGTCATTGGCAATGATATACTCTATGTATTGTCTATTCTTTCTATCTATTTCTTTTTCGATGTTGTCATATAAGTTGATTATTTTGCCATACTCATTTGAATGTTTTTTTGATTTCTTCAACTCCGCTGTCAAAAGAGAATAAGTGCTTTTGAACTTTTCTATATCGGCTGTTGAAATGTAATGAGAACACAAAGATTCATAGCTTGTATTGAAATTTTCTATTTTTGATAGCAGCTCTTTTTGTTTTATTTTATATGCTCTTTTCTTCCTTATACATAAATGGAGAGAAATAAATATAAAGAGTAGTGTCAATAAGAGGTAATAGAAATTCATAATATTCAAGT
>CAVHKW010000025.1:0-20714 GCA_963636745.1 uncultured Oscillospiraceae bacterium
TCAGCGAGACAAAGGCTGCAGATCGAGCCGGAATGTCTCTCGAGAACTTTAGAAAAGCTGCTGCCGTCTACTGCAACTAAAATGTTATAAACTCACAAAGAAAAGGGAAGAGTTTTCGGCTCTTCCCTTCTTTGATATCCACACAACTATTTGAGTTTATAACTTGAATAAGCGAACGTCTGGTCGTTCTTGTTCGTCATTTTGACTCTGTATGTGCCGGAGTTACTATCTAAGTAATCGAGCTGAGCATCAAATGTAATTGTTGCACTTCCCTGGCCGTAAGGCAGATCTACATGTATGCATCCTTCTTTGTTGTAGCCGACATACTGTAGATTATCTGCGTCGTGATAGCCTTTAGTACCACAATCTTTTGCCCATACCTTGATATCTTGTGTGGTATTCATCGTAAACGTGCCATAATCTCCCGCATTGACAGTTGTTCCGCTATTAATTCTTATATACCCGTTACTTTCCTGAGTATATATTGATGCTGTTGAATTTCTCTTGCAATTAACACCATTTTCTGAATAGCTTTTCTCGGTTAAATACCACCAGTCATAACCGAATTTTTTATCGGCATTTTCTATCGGTGTTTTTAAGTAATTAGTTACATAATGCAGAATCCTCTCCTGTGTTATTTCCGTGAAGAAGGTAACTGTTGCTGTCTTTGTGTGTCCGGACGTAGAGGTTACTGTGAATGTGACAGTTCCGTTCTTCTTGATTGTAACGCTGCCGTTTGTATCTATCTCTGCAACAGCGGTATCGGACGATTCGTAACTCAGAGTCTTTATTGTTGCATCTACAGGGAGAACTTCTGTCTTGATGGAGAGGGAAGCTGTTGTCGGGATGTAATAACAGTTCGTCTGATAGCTTGAGAAGTTGGAACTTGTCTCTTTATTGAGAAGCTTTAGATCCGCTACTCCTTCGTCTAGGACAGCAACTACTCTGAAGTAGATGGACTTGCTGTACTTGAGACCGTCCTCTGTTGTGACGACGAGTGTCAGCGTATTTGCATCTGCGTCCATACCCTGTACCTGAGACATGGAGGAAGAAAGCTCGACGGAGAGACCGCTCTTTACGAACTTACCGTTTACATACCACTCTGTGCTTGTTGTTCCTTCAACCTTCTTAGGTATTGAAATAGTGTGCTTCTTTTCCGGTGTGACTGTTATCTCGCCCGGAACGATATCTTCACCCTCGTAAATCTGGAGGACAAAGTTCTCGAGTGTCGGCTGCACGAGAGTAATATCGGGTTTGATCGGTGTGTAGGCCTCGGAGAGCTCGCTCAAAGCTGAGTCAGGAGTGAAGTCTGTACCATCATATTGAGAGGACTTTGCCTTCACGCTGTAAGCATAGCTGCAGCCTGCAACTAGATCGTAGTCATCATATGCTGTGGTTACTACTGTATCTACCTTTGTTGCATCTCCACCGTTTACACTTCTCCACACTTCATAGTTATCGGCATAGTTGATGCTGTCCCACATAACTGTAATGTAGCTCTGCTTTGTCTCTGATGTAATATCTGTCGTGACTGTTGGGGTCGGGGTCGAGAGTATGACAGATACTTCTCCGAGTTCTGTGTAAGCATAACTTCCGTCTCTCAAGGCATCCTTTGTCTGTACGCTGATTGTTGCCTTCCCCGGCTTCTTTCCGTAAATCAGGGCGTTGTTGTTGATCTGTGTGAGAGAAAGGACACTCTTGTCGCTGACAGACCATGTTACATCGCCGATTGTTGCGTTGGACGGTGTAATGGCAGCAGAGAGAGCAATCTTCTCGTCATATGTAAGAGCATCCTTCGGGAGTGTTCCGGAGACAGTGAGGCCTGTCACAAGAACCTTGGTGGAAGCTGTTGCAGAGCTCATCTCTGTCTCTTTCCCTCTGAGAGTTGTTCCAACAACTTTTGCTGTGTAGCTTACGCCGGAAGTGAGTCCCGTGAAGGTATAATCAAGGGTTTTCTCTCCGTCTTTCACCTCGACAGGGATAGTTGCACTTGCTACCGCGTTTCCTGTCTTTGTTTCATAAAGGGCTACTGCAATAGAAGAGTAGAGATCGTTACCGCTGCTTCCGCGGACGACGAATGTGAGAGTGATCTCCGTCTCCGGGTCATTAGCGCCGTATGCTGCCGATACCGATACTCCGTTAGGATATGTCGGGGCGTTGCTCTGTGTGATCTTGAAGAGATCCTTGTCGTTTTCATCAGGTGTTGAGGTCTGACCTGCATAGATCTGGAAGGATGCGAATCCCAGTTCCATAACAAGGGCATTTTCACTCTTTATCTTGAAAAAGCCTATGAAGCCTTTACTTACAGGAACATTGTCAGCGTTGAATGTGTATGATTTAACACCTTTTTCTGCTGTCTGGGGATCGGCGAGGAGAGTATCTTGAGTTGTACCGTCGCTCAACTCTTCTCTTTTATAGAACTCGAAAGTGAAAGGACCATAGTCGTACATATCCTTGAAATAACCGTCGATTGCTGCAGCTTCGCTCCAGTCGATGAGAATGGAGACGGATCCCGTTCCTTCGTCAACGACGCTCTCGAGCTGTACTGTCGCCTTGTTGGTTGTCGTAGCAGATACGATGATAGTAGAGCTTCCCCTGCTGACGGTTTGACCGTTTAGAGTACCCACTACATCTATTTTGTAACTTCCGATTTCAACCTCATCAAAAGAGATGGTTGTTTCACCGGAGTTTACACTGCTTTTGTAGCTTCTTGTTTCTCTGTTATCCGTGCTGGTGAGTGTTGCTTCATAGCTATCCGCAGCTTCCAGATGATCCGGCATTACCGTTCTATCATCTTCCGTATTCTGAAGAGTAATCGTAACGGTTGTACTTGATAGCTTTCCTTTGTTGATGCTCTCATCAAGATTGCTGTCACAAGAGATGATGAGTAACAGAACAATAGAAAGAACAATTAAGAATTTCTTCATTGTTAAATAACCCCCTGATCATTTTCAAAAAAAATGACGACCAAGGAGCATGATAGCTCACAAACGAGAGGATGGGTCAAGAGCGAAGCCCGCTCTTATCGGAAAAAAGAATAAAGAAATCTTTAATGTTGGTTTTTCTGTCGTTTATTTCTTGTTTTTCAAGAAGATATGAGCTGAATGTTGAATTATAAACTGTCACCTGCATCCACGATGAGAATTACTGTCCCGAGTATATAGAAGACGGGAGAAATTATGCTTGTCGCGGCTGTATTGAAATGAGAGAAATAGAGTCCGATCGAGAGTGATATGAATGAAATCGAGCGCTTTATATTAAGCGAAGTTTTATCTTTGAATGCCGTAACAAGGAAGGTTGTTATCGCGGAGAGGTAGATAAGGATGATTGCCCACTGCAGATACACTTCATACAGCGAAGATGTTATCGAGATGACTCCTTCATAAGACGAGACAGGGCCGAGCGCCGAAACGAGGAGAGGTACGGCAAGAAAGACAAAATTGAAGAGATCTATGTGGGAGGATGAAAAGCCGAAATATCTCAAAGACGAAAGGAGGAACATCGATGATGCGGCAAGAAGCGAGAAACGCTCGAGAACGAGGATATAGAAGGGAATATCGAGATAGTATCCCATAGCCTCAACTGCATCCGGGATAATCAAACTCCCCTGGAGCGCTATCACTGTAAAGAGCAGGGGAAGAATTTCTCCATCCTGGCTGTGGAGTTTATGTTTTATTAAGAGGGAGACCTGCGGAAGTATTGAGCAGATTAGGATGACAAGAAAAGGAAGATATTTAATTGCTCCCGCCAATACTCCGTCAAAGCCGCTCTCCTTCCCGGCATTTATCATTATATTGATAAAGCCGAAACCGTAGAGGACTGTTATGACAGCCTGGATCAAGAGTTGATAGAGAATGAATTTCCTTGTCTGGTTCTGCATCAGATTGCATCCCTTACAGGTACTGTGATATCTGTTTTGGTTCTTTTGGCGACTATGGAAGAAGCCATGTTGATGAGAAGAGTGTCGAGAAGGACGGCAAGCCCGTTGAGGAATGGAAGAATGCTTATAAGCATCGCTTCTGCGCCGTAAACGTTGATATTCAGCGTTTTAAGAACAAGGAAGGAAATGAAAGCAACTTCGCTCGATGCGGACATGAAGGATGCAAAACTCAGGATGAAAGAGGTTGATGCGATAACCGCAGCGGCCGTTACGCTTACATCTGCGTTGAGAGCTCTCAATAGCGAGAGAACTGTCACTGTCGAGACGAAACATGTTCCGCCGCGTGTGATGAAGACCCCGAGAGGAAGGGAAGTGCTGACGATTCTCTTCTGCACTCCGAGACTGTTACGGTTGATTGCAGCACTCTGGAACTCTGTAAGGTATATGTTCCCGCTCATGAAGGCGAAGATCAAAGAGCTTAATCCCTTTCCGATAATCCCGTAAGGATTCTTCCTAAATCCTGTGAAGATACCGAAGAGAAGTGGAAGAACCACAAGAACAAGAAGCGCCGCAGCTCCCAGAAGATACAGGAAGAACAACGGGGAGACGAAAGCCGTCTTCTCCTGCCAGAGGGAGAGGAAGAATGAAGTGGATGCTATATAGACATAAATTGAGCCGAAATATGTCACTGTCCGCTCTATTCTGTACATTACCTCCGAAAAGGAGTTGATGACTGCATATGCCGGTCTGATTATATCGGAGGAAGGAGTAAGCGCACAGCCGAAGACAAAGGCAAGAACGATTACTATCGGATAGATGCTGTTGATCAATGAGAGCGTTCCGATTGGGTCGGCATTTTCACTGTAGGAGGAGAAGAGCTCAATGTAGTTTCCTCCCGTGGATGCCGTTACGGGAAGAGACAGGGAGAGCTTTGATGTAAGAAGCACAGCCGAAAAGGCAAGAACGAGAGAAGTAATGAGAGCCCAGACAATATTAATGCGTACTGTTTTTCCTCCGATTCTGTCTTTTTTCAACGAAGCTGTTCCCGCCATGAATGTGACGAATGTAACCGGAATAAAGAGAAATAATCCGATATTTGTCATCAATGATGTCAGAGAGCTCATTATGTTGAGAAAAACCGTCGACGAAGAAAAAGTAAGAGCTGTTGCTCCAGCCATTAAAAGAGCCGCTAAATATGTAAGCCAGGTTGCCATTCTATTGTCTCCTTAGTTTCAATTACCTTTAAGCAGTGCCGATAACTTATAACCGCTCTTGAACTCCCTGTCGAGGAGATCCTTTGCATAGTCGTCCACCTCTTTCGGCTTCCTGTCCGAGGATGCCGCATACGAGAGAGTACAGACAAGTATCGCCTTCTGCATACTTTCCTTATTATACCACATCACGTCCTGGTATTCATTACATTGAGTCAAGTTCATTACGCTGTCGTCGTTGAGTAGGCAGGAGAGAGTCTCTATCGCACTTGAAGAAGCCATCTCATCTCTTATGAGCATCGTCGCAGAGACGAAGAGAGCGCTCATGTGCATAAGAGAAAGAGCCTGGTTGTTGTCGAGCGAAAGACGCTCTGTCTCCTTACGGAAGAACTCCGTCAGCATCAGGCTGTCTGCAACTTTCATCATAGACTTGGGTGACCTGTCGTCTCCCGTGAACGGTATGAGAGTCAGGGATGCTGCGATGAGAAGGGGCAGAGTCCTGTCGACACTTGACCATGACGGGAATACCTTCGGGCCCTTTGCTCCGAATGATTTACCCAGAAAACGTATGAATTTGATGACAGGGGACGGCTGCACGTCCGCCGGAGCAAGACAGAGCTGACCCTTTGTCGACTCCTCCATGGAAGTGTAGGTCTCCGTCAGCATTGAATAAGCTTCGGCAAGAATTAAAAGAAGTTCTCTTTCGTCTTCCTTTTCGCCCTTTCCCGAGACTATCTTTTCGATGATTGCAAGGGTCTTTTCTCCCCTTATTGCATCAAGAGTCTTATAGACGGGCTCGAGCTTCATCAGAGATATAGCCTTGTCGAAATCCCTGATACCCTCCGATCCGTATTGGTTGTAAAGCCTTGAAATAAGACCGTCGGTATCTTCGATCTCTCTTATGTTCCAGAATACCTTTGCTTCATAGCCGTTGAGGGTGAAGGAGTAACCTTCATAGAGATTCATCGATGGTATGATGTAGGTAAGGTTGTCTCTGAAGGAATCCATGAGGACGTATCTGTTCGAGCCGTAAGTGAGAGAGAGATTCTGTGCAAGCGTTGTCGTCTCCGTCTTCTTCTCCTCTCCGTACTTTTTCACCTTCGGACAGGATGTGTTTATCCTTCCCGATACTCTTTCGTACTGGTTGTTGACAAGAACGATTGTCCTCTCCCTTCCCGCACCGTTGACGAATGCATAGACCGACTCCTCGACCGATCCGTTTTCGTTCCAGCAGTCGTAGAGATTGAAATTATCGACATTGGCAAAGAGATAACGTCTTCTCCAGAGAGGGAAGATTCTCTTTTCATGCTCTTCGATAAGCCACTGGTTGGGTTTCTCGTCGTAGTATGCTCTCTGGTACTCCATGCCGTACTTTTCCCTGAAGCCTTCGATCTGGCCGTGTCCGATCATCGGAAGTCCCGGGAGGGTCGAGAGAAGAGTTGCGACGCCGAAATATCTGTCGTCAGAGCCGAACTGGCTTATTGCTGTCTCCTCATCGGGATTGTTCATGAAGTTAACATAACGCTTGAGTATTTCAGGTTCGAAGACAAGGGTCTTCTTTATGGAATCTCTGTATTTCTGATTCTCCTGATTCTTGAGCATGTTCATGAATGCCGAGTTGTAGACTCTGTGCATACCGAGGGTACGTACAAAGTAGCCTTCCATCATCCAGAACGCTTCGGCAAGAAGAAGAGTGTCGGGAACTTCCTTTGCAACCCTGTCGACAACCTCTCTCCAGAATTCCTCGGGGATACGCGCATTGAACTCTCTTTCGTCAAGAGCATGCTCTGCTCTTCCCGGGATGTCTCCGCCTTCTCCGGGCTTGGGGTACCACAGTCTCTCGATATGGCGCTTGGCAAGAGTCATCGCCGCGTCGAAACGTATGATCGGGAAGTTGCGTGCAACGTGTAAAATCTTCTGAATGACAGCTTCTCTGGTCTCTTTATTTAGATAATCGAGCTGTGCAGTGTCATTCCAGGGCATTGTTGTACCGTCATTACCATGGAATACGTACTTCGTTTCACCTGTGTGACGGTTCCTCATGCGGAACGTGACGGCTGCGTCGGTACGGTCGTAATAGTGGTCTTCAATCTTGACTTCCCAATTGCTGTCACTCGACAGATCCGGCCCGTTGTAGGTATAAGACGGGAAGGGAGGATAGTCCTGGCTGATGAAGTAATCCGGGTGTTCATATACCCAGTTGCCGTCTATGCCGGTATGGTTCGGAACCATATCGGAAGCGAGGCGGATTCCTCTCTTCTGACAGCGTTCCTTGAGGTTATAAACAGCCTCCCATCCTCCGATCGTTGGTGATATGTCATAGTCTTTGAGCGAGTATGCCGAGGCGACTGCGTCGGGGTTGCCGCATAGATGCTTGATCTCCCTGCTTGCGTCACTGCGCTGCCAGAGCCCTATGAGCCAGAGTGCCGTGATTCCTCTCCGCTGCATGGTATCGAGTTCCTCGTCCGGAATCTGATCGAGGCTGGTTATGGGCCTTTTGTATGTTTTTGAAAGCTGGTCAAGCCATACAAGAGTCGACTTTGCAATCATGACGACACAAGGCATCCAGTTGGAGTCCGACGAGAATGCTTCGTACTCGTTCATCTCAGACGAGTAGTCGACAACGGGGACATTGACAGGACCCCCTACAAAGCCTCTGTCCTTCTGCTCTTCGTTTATATAATCTATTGAAGATTTAAGGAGCCTGATAAAACTCTCCGGGAGCATTCCGGACCACTCTCTGAGAATGTACTGCAGCTGATCAACAAGTGAATCGGGGTAGAGACGGGCCGGCATACACAGGAACGTGAAGACATCGTCCAGGTTGGGTTCCCCGTTTCTGAGGTCATCCTTGATATATGACGAGAGGACTGATGAGAGTGCTCTGAATGATTCGGGGAGCGTGAGGCCGTCGGGTGCGACGAAAGGCTTCGAGGCATTGACGAGTGCCCTGTTCTGGAGAAGGACCTGGTGTATGAAGTAGCCGCGCATCTCCTCTTCTATTGATTTATCTTCCTTTAGCTCTGTCGGAAACTCCCTTGAATAGAAAGAGAGGGCATCCTTGAGAGAGTCGTTGGACTCGATTGTCTGTATTCTTCTTTTGAAGAAATCAGCATCGTTTTCTCCCAGAAGGTAGGAAAGAATTATCTGATAGACATAGTGAAGCGTTGCACTTGCATTCAGCTTCCCGGCGGATATGTATTCGAAGTCTTTTCCCTCTTTCTTCATCTCCTGGTTATATTTATAACTGAGAGAAGCTGCTTCCTGGTAGTATGAGAGGGGTCCTCTCTGTGTCTGGAAGACAGGTTCCGAGAAGGAAATCAATGAGCGGGTTACATTAGCAATACGTAGATCTCTGTTTATCATGCTATCCCCTTTTTATTCTTAGTTTTAACAGTGTAGCACACCATATCATTTTAGTGCCAAACAAAAACGAATAGAATGTTCAAAAATTATAATTTCCATACTTTTTTGAAAAAAAACACTGTCTCTGTTCTTATGCATTATAATTCCTCTGGTATGGAAAGGAGAAAAGTGAATGAAAGTTGAACTCTCTCACATTGATGATTTCGTCCTCAAAGGAAGCAGGGTTATATGCTTCTCTGCAAACGGAAGACTCGAGATAACGTTTCTCGAGAGAGATATGCTCTATGTTTCGGCCGTCTTCAATTCATTTGAAACGCCGGCGTCTCTTATATATGTAAACAACGTTCTCAAAGGAGAGAGCAGGGAGACGGGGGAGAGGATAGATCTCTCGGGCGATGAGGAGACGATCACGGCATCGACGGAGAATCTAAAGGTTTCAATCGAGAGAGATACTTCCAATATTACAGTTATATATAAAGATAAGATTGTCTACGGCGGAAGACTCGGCACAAGCGACACCGTAATACCTCGTATCCAGATAAGAGCATTCAGAAATAAAGGCGACAAATCGTGGATCTGCCGTATAAACGAGCCGCGTAAGGAAGGCGACAGATATTTCGGCATGGGCGACAAAGCGGGAGAACTCGACAGGGCCGGAAAGAGAGTGAGGATATATAACAGGGATTCTCTCGGATACGACGGAGAGACGAGCGACCCTCTCTACAAGTCAATAGCTTTTTACATCAAGGACAACAGAGCGTCAGATACGACAGCCGGGTTCTACTACCCGCTGGGTCTTATAAATGCCGTGGATTTCGGAAAGGAGAGCCCCTTCTATACATATACCGAAATAGCCGACGGACCCGTTTCCTTCTATATAATCCCCGGAGATAACTACAAGGAAGTCCTTTCCTCCTATTGTTCGATTACGGGCTATCCTGCATTCCCGCCTCTCTTTTCTTTCGGCTTTTTCGGCTCCAGCATGAACTATGTCGAGAGTGACGATGCAAGAGAGAGGATTCTCGCCTACTTTAAACATACCGAGGAGGAGAAGATCCCCTGCGAGGGTATGTATGTCTCCTCCGGGTACCTCAAAGCAGATGACGGCAGACGTTATGCTCTCTATTGGAACACAAGGAAGTTTCCCAACTACGGTGAATACCTGAGGGCCCTCAAAGAGAGGGGATATAATCTGACGATGAATATAAAGCCGGGATTTCTGACGACTCATCCATGGTACGACGAGCTTGAGAAGAAAGGCTATTTTCTCAAGGACGACGAAGGAAACACACTTGTCGATTTCTATTGGGGAGGCTCTGCTTCTTTCCTTGACTTTGCGAACGGGGAAGCTTTCGAATGGTGGAAGGAGGAGCTTAAAGACAAGTATCTCAAACATGGATGCACGGGAATATGGAACGACAACAATGAGTGTGAAGTCGAGGATCCGGACACCGATTCATACAGGCGTAAACTCATCTATCCGCTTTTGATGTGCCGTGCAAGCTGGAAGGCATTCTCCGAGATGGCTCCAGGAAAGAGACCCTGGATTTATACCCGCTCGGCGTGCCCCGGCATACAGAAGTATGCAAGAAGCTGGACGGGAGACAACACCTCGACATGGAAGACCTTGAAGTACAATCAATTCCAGTTGATGTCCCTGGGGCTTTCCGGAATGCCGTACATAGGAAACGACCTCGGAGGTTTCTACGGCGATAGGCCGTCAGAGGAGCTTTTAGTGAGATCTTCACAGAGCGCTGTCTTCCAGGCAAGATTCGTCATCCATTCATGGCGTGAAGATGATAAGCCCACAGAACCCTGGACATATCCCGGGGCTCTTCCGTTAATCAGAAACCTTATAATGAAACACTATGAATTCATGCCTTATATCTACAATGCGGCATATACTGCAGCCATGACGGGAACTCCTATGACGAGGCCCCTTGCTCTCGAGTATCCGGAAGATCCGCTCGTCCCGACGGACTCTCATATATATCAATGCGGGGACTCGATAATTCCTCTCTTTACCGTGGATGAGGGGGAGGAAAATCTCTCGCTGTACCTTCCTAATGAAACAGAGTGGCTTGAGATTTCAAATAATTTCCGGGTGGAAAGCTTTGTATCCGGAGGAAAAACGAGGTCCTTCCGCATCCCGCTGGGCTCTTTCGAGTGTCTAGTTAAAGTCCCGTCGGTCATCCCGACAAGCCCCGGATGTGATTCTCTCTCAAGCGGCAGATTCAAGCGTCTTACCTTCCTTCTTGTTCCGGGAGAGAAGGAGGGAGAGTTCACATACTTTGAAGATGACGGGGAAACTTCTCTTGAAAAAGATGCCTATACGCTTATCAAGATGCATATAACGGAAGAAAAAACCACATTTGAGGTTATCCACGGCACCTTCCCGACAGAAGGAAGAGATATAAGGGTAAGACTTTTAGGTCTCTATGAATTCAGAGATGGAAAAAAGGAGAGGCCGCTCGAGTTCGTCTCCGGCAGAGCGGAGGTCAACTATTCTGTTGTTGTTATACCTTTCTAGCTTTATACTTTTTCCGGAGGAAAGAGATGGAAACCAAAAGTTATATAGCAAGAACAAGCGGACTCAAGGCTGAGGATTACCTGGGCTACGCAATGGTCGATGCCGCGGGGTGCCTTGTTTTCAGCCTGGTCACGACCCTTCTGCAGAAGTTCTATACGGATGTCTTTCATATAAGTCCGATGTTCATAATGGTCATGTTCATCGTTGCACGCATTTGGGACGCCGTGAACGACCCTATGATGGGGCGTATTGCAGATACCGTTAAGCCGGGGAAATACGGCCGCTATAAGCAGTGGTTTCTATATATCGCAGCACCTCTTGCCGCCCTCTCGATTCTCATGTTCGTCAAATGGCCGGGACTCGGAGAAGATGGTTTTTATACCCGGACGTGTATCTATGCAACAGTCACATACATCCTCTGGGGTATGGCATACACCGTCCTCCAGATTCCATATGGCTCTCTTGCAAGCGTTGTTACAACCGATGACGGGGAGAGAAACAAACTCTCCGTCTTCAGATCGATCGGCGCAGCCCTCGGCTCCATTCCCGTTCTTTTGATTGCGTCTTTTGCTTATGCTAAGAGACTTGACGAGAGCGGGAATCCGGTTATCGGGGAGAACGGCAAAGCTATAACCGATATGCAATACAAGCCGGTAATCATCGGCGTTGTCATAATCAGCATTCTTTCCATGCTCATGCTCTTTGCTTCTTTCGTCCTCAACAAGGAGAGGGTCAAGACCAAACCACGGCCGAAGGAGAAGGGTGCTGCATCTGAGGCTGTGAAAACTCTCTTTTCCAACCGCTCGTTTATCACGATAAGTCTCACCGCGATGCTCCTTCTTGCAGGGCAGATGTTCACGCAGAGTTTCTATACATATGTCTTTGACGATTACTTCCATGCCAATTGGATGAATCTTGCCTCACAGGTATGTACATATTCTCCTATGATCATCATGATGTTCATCCTCCCGGGGGCTGCGAAAAAGATCGGAAAGAAGGAAGTCTCATCCGTAGGCGTTGCTGCAGCGGCCCTGGCCAACCTTGTTCTTTTCCTCCTAAGGGGAATGGAGCCCGGGATTCTGATGTGGGTCTTCCTTGTAATGTGCTTCATTTCCGGATGCGGATTGACGACACTTGTCATGCAGCTGTGGGCAATGGCAACCGACACAATCGACGAGATAGAGGTTACGACGGGAAAGAGAGACGACGGGACGGCTTACTCAGTCTTCAACTTCTTCAGAAAACTGGGACAGGTCATCAGTGCAATATGTGTCAACGGAGCTCTTATCGGGATGAATTACAAGTACGAGAAGGGTGCTGTCCAGACATTGGACAACCTCAGGAAGATGTATGACCTCGCAACGCTTATTCCGGCAGTCATGTTCGCTTTGATGGCGCTGCTGCTCTTTGTCTTCTATCCTCTCTCGAGAGATAAGGTGAAAGAGCTTCAGGTATTGAAGGAGGAAAAGCTCAAAGAGGCGTACCTCAATAAGACTATCGAGCTTTAACCTCTTCTGCTTTGGGGCTTCCCTTTGTGAGGAAATTAAGAGTCATCTTCATATAAGAGGGATGACCCATTTTCGTTCCCTTTTCTCTTATGCAGAGAACTCCCTTTCTCCTCCATTCCGGGTTTCCTTCCGTGTTCGGGTTACCGCATGAAGCGAAGGACGCAAGGTACTTTGTCATCTCACGGCTTGCTTCATAGTCTCTCTTGTCGTATTTTCTCCATGAGAGGGAGAGCGTCGAGAAGAAGTATCTGAGATCGGATGAGTGGAATGCCCTGTTGTCGTCTCCCGGCGCGTCAAGGTCGAAGAAGTACCTGTAGGCATTGTTCTCCTTTCCAAAGACATTTCCTATATGTGCAAGAATCGGAGCATACATGTCGTTGTTGGTATAGCCGAGCATGTAGTCTATCCTCAAGGGCTTATGAATGAGTTTTCCGATTTCGTCGGGAATGAGAAGGCCGTCTATTACCGGCATTGTACGGTAGATGGTGTCCTTTCTCTCCGCCTTCATCTCTTCAACGGCTTCGAAGAGCTTCTTCAGTTCAACCTTCTGCAGCTCCTCGAGTGAAGATATTCCCATTTTCGCCATCATCGAGAGCCAGTATTCATGGTTCTCCTCCGCTTTCTTGGGGCGTGAGAAGGCAGGAAAGAGACCGGCGCCCGAAATCATGACGGCTCTCCTGAAAAGCCCCTCGTTGGCCTTGTTGAGTACAAGATATTGTATCGATATCGCTCCTGCACTCTGCCCCATCAGGGTTATGTTATCGCGGTCTCCACCGAAGGAAGATATGTGTTTTCTGACCCAGCGGATAGCCTGGAGGATATCATCAAGACCGGCGTTGCCGTCACGGGAATATTTCTCCCTGATCGAACTGTGCGTCAGATAGCCCAACACTCCGACACGGTAGTTTATAAAGACAGTAATTACTCCTTCCTCTGCAAGAGCACTGCCGTCGAATGCACCTTCCGAGTTTGCACCGGAATTGAAACCGCCTCCGTGGACAAAGACGATGACGGGGTGGGGGCCCGGAGTAAGCGGGGTGTAAATATTGAGATTGAGACAGTCTTCACTGTAAGAGAAGTCTATTCCCTTTCTGAATTCATTGTAATAGAAGAGCCTTTCCTTATTCTCGAGGTGTTCAAACCACTCTCTGCTCTGCGGGCATGCATCTCCCATATGAGTTGCATCGTAGAGGCCGGGAGCGCTCTCTACGAGTGTCGAATATTCAAATCTGGAGGCTCTGGCATATCGTATACCGAGGTATTTGTTGCATCTTGGAGTGTGTATTCCCCTGATTTGACCGTAAGAAGTATCGAGAAGGATGAATGTGTTATCTGTCATAACCACATTTTATACGATAGTTTTATTTTGTGGTGATGAATTTCTACAGCTTCCACACTCTTTCCTTCTCCTCCAGGGGCCAGTCTTTCTCTATGAGGGAGAAGAGAGAAGTGAGCGTTATCATCTCGTCTTTCGTGAAAGGAGATGTGACAAAAAGCCTCACGTCCCCGTGCTGAGGGCGTCCGATCCCGATTCTGAGTCTCCAGAAGTCGCCCGTCCCCAGCCTTGATGCTATATCTCTTATTCCGTTGTGGCCTCTCATTCCGCCGCCCTTTTCTATTCTTGCGTCTCCGAGGGGGAGCTCCAGGTCATCATGTACAACAAGGATCTCCTCCGCCTTGAGCTTGAAAAAGGACCTCGCTTCGCTGAGGGCCGTTCCGCTGAGATTCATCATCGTCATAGGCTTCAGGATCTTTTCTCTTCCTCTCTCCAAATACCTGGAGTGGAATTTACTTTCGTATGATGCTCCCCGATAGAGATAGTCGGAGAGGAGAAAGCCCGCATTGTGGCGTGTCTTTTCGTAAGCTTTTCCACTGTTACCCAGAAATGCTGTAAGTTTGATCATCTCGATTTTTCAACTCCTGTCTTTCTGCATTCTTTATCGATGGGACATATGGAACACTTTGGGGAAAGCGGTGTGCAGAGAGCCTGTCCGTATCGGACAAAGAGCTCGTTTATCTCTATCCAGTATTTCTTCGGGAGTATCTTCTCGAGGGCCTTTTCCGTCTCCTCGGGTGTCTTCTCCCCGCTCCATCCAAGGCGTTGTGTTATTTCATGAACGTGGCAGTCCGTGCATATATAGGGCTCGTTGAAACTCAGGTTGAGTACAAGATTTGCTGTCTTTGTTCCAACTCCCGGAAGGGACATAAGCTCTTCTTTCGTCGAAGGGATCTCTCCATTAAAAGAGAAAATGACAGTGCGTGCAATTTCTTTTAGTTGTCCGGCCTTACGAAGGTAGAATGCAGAGGGTTTTATCAAATCCTGTATTCTTTCTTCGCTGAGAGAGTATAGTTTTGTAATGTCGGGGGCTTCGGAGAGGATGCGTTTTGAGGCCTCGTATGTAACCTTGTCCTGAGTCCTGAGCGATATTATTGTCGCAACAAGCACTCTGTAGGGAGAGTTGTCTTCCTCTGCAATCAAACCCACTGCAGGAACAGGGAAATTCAATTCCTCGAGTTTTTTTCTGAAAGCGGAGAAGACATAATCTACTTCTTTATCGTTTAACATTTCCTATGATTGTCCTAGCTTGATGAAATGACTATCATTTAACCATGATAGTTGTACTTAAGAAGGGTATTACCTTACAGGAAAAAGATAAAGTCGTTGCTTTTCTTAAAGAGAAAGGTTTTCTCGTCAGGGAGATCGTCGGAGAGAACGAGACGGTTCTCGGTGCTGTCGGAGTCGGGCATATAGACCCGAGGACAGTTGAAATACTGGACGGAGTAAGTAAGGTTATTCCGATAACGAAACCTTATAAGCTTGCTTCCCGAGAGCTCAAGAAAGAAGATACCCTTGTTAAAGTCAAAGGGGTTACGATAGGCGGTAACAGAATCAGCGTAATGGCGGGACCGTGCGCTGTCGAAAGCTACGACCAGATCATGACGATTGCCGAGAAGGTCAGAGAGGCGGGGGCTGTAGTCCTACGCGGAGGAGCGTTCAAACCACGTACTTCGCCCTATTCCTTCCAGGGACTGGGGGAGGAAGGCCTTAAGCTCCTTAGGCGCGCAGGAGATGAGTTCGAGATGCCTATAGTATCGGAAGTAGTCTCTCCCCTCGATGTCGAAATGATGGCGGGCTATGTCGATATTTTCCAGATCGGAGCGAGAAACATGCAGAACTTCGAACTCTTGAAGGCTGTCGGAAAGAAGGGAATGCCTGTTTTATTAAAGAGGGGGCTTGCCGCTACGATAGAGGAGTGGCTAATGGCTGCCGAGTATCTTATGTCCAGCGGTACCGACAAGGTCATTCTATGCGAGAGGGGAATCAGAACATATGAGCATATGACACGAAACACCCTCGACTGCTCTGCTATCCCGGCTGTTCATAAATTAAGCCATCTTCCCGTTATCGGGGATCCGTCCCACGCCACCGGCATAAGAGATATGGTTGCTCCGATGAGCCTGGCTCTTCTTGTCTCGGGGGCATCGGGAATCGAAGTGGAAGTCCACACCAATCCCGAAAAGGCGCTCTCCGACGGCCCGCAGTCACTTTATCCCGAGCAGTTTGAAAAGCTCATGCGCGATATTCAGGCGATAAGTCCTGTAATTGGAAAGACTCTTGAAAAGATTCCGCGTCATATTCCTCAATCCATCAAAGACTCTTCCGTCTCGAAGGAGAAGAAGAGCATTGATGATACTGTTGTCGCATTCCAGGGAGAGAGGGGTGCTTTTTCAGAGCTTGCGGCAAGAAGATTCTTCCCCGAGGATGTCAAAGTGCTTCCGTGTCACTCTTTCAAGGATACCTTCGACGCTGTCAGTGACGGCACAGCGGACTATGCAGTTATTCCGATCGAGAACGCTCTCGGAGGCGCTGTCTATGACCCGCTCGATTTAATTAAAATCCACAGTGAACTTACAGTTGTCGGGGAGACGGAGGTGCGAGTTGTCCATAATCTTATCGGATTCCCGGGTGTAAAGGATGAGGAGATAAAGAGGATCTATTCCCATCCGCAGGCTCTCAGTCAATGTAAGGAATTCCTCTCACTTCATTTCCCCTCCGCCGAGATCATTCCGTTCTTCGATACAGCGGGAGCCGTAAGTTTCATCAAGGAGAAAGGAGAGAGAAGCAATGCCGCAGTCGCAGGTGCTCCCGCCGCTCTCTATAACGATATGGCGATACTTCATCAATCAATAGAGACCAATCCGAGAAACTATACACGCTTCTATGTGTTGACACGTGAGGAGAATGCGCCTCTCTTCATGGAGAACAGAAAGAAGGAGAAGGCAAGCATGCTCTTCAATGTATCGGATGAACCGGGTGCTCTCATGAAGGTTCTGGAGGTCTTCTACAAGAGAGGGCTTAATATGCAGAAACTGGAGAGCAGACCCATAGAGGGTAAACCCTGGGAGTACACATTCTATGTAGATGTACTTATCCCGGACTATTCGCTCTTTGATGAGATTACAGCTGAAATAAGAGATAAAGCAGCATCCTTCAGAGTGCTTGGTGTATATGAAAACGGACTTGTGTAATGGAAGAGAAAGAATATGAGAGCGTGATGCTCTTTACAGGCGTATTATCGACAAGGGGCTTCCCCGGGAGTTTGAGAGAGGCTCTCGAGAATAAATTCGGAGAGATAGAGAGAGTATCATCTGCGATACCCTTCTCTTTCACCGATTACTATAACCCGGAGATGGGAGAAGGCATCGAACGCTTTTTCGTTTCATTCAAAAATCTTGTCTCTCCCGACGCTTTGAGAGAGGCCAAGCTTTTTACGAATAAACTGGAAAAGGAGTATCTCTCCGATAGCGGAAGATCAATCAATCTCGACCCCGGGACACTCAGCACCGCAAACATAGTATTAGCAACGACGAAGAACCGCTCGCACCGCATAGCTATCGGATCGAAGCTCTATGCCGAGGTGACTCTTATCTACCAGAACCACGGCTTTATGTCATTCCCGTGGACCTACAGCGATTATAAGAGCAGTGAGGTTCAGGAGATCCTTCTCTCCTTCAGAAATGACCTTTTAAAGAAGAAGAGAAACCGTTGAATTGACAAAATCCCGAGTTGTTGTGGTTTATTAGTATGAGAAAGATATTAATAATACTGACAACTCTGCTTCTTCTTACATCGTGTACTCTTGAAATCAAGAAAGAGATTGCCGTCTCTCTATTCGGCTCTCTCACCTGGGAGGAGGAGACGGGAGACGAGATGTGGTTTACAGTCAAATACTTCAACGGAGAGAGTGTGAAGACGGAGTATCTTCCGTCTTCAGAGCGAAGCTTGAAAGTCACTGTCTCTCCATCATCCCTTGCCGTCTTCGTCTTCTATCCGCTGGGGACTCTCGCACCTTTCGGAGGTTTCTGGGAGGATGGGGATGAAACAAAGGTTTATGTAGAGTCCGAGTGGGGCTATTTTGCGTCCATGCTCGTTGATGCGGCAGAGACGATGCCTCAGGCTGTGAGCGAGCTTTCCGTCAGGGCCCTGAGGAAGAACAATCCCGATCTGGGAGCACTCGAAAGAGAGTCTTTTCTCCTCTCTCTATACAGCGGAACACTCTCCGAGAAGACAATAGTACTATCGAAGAAATTCCATGTTCCACTCGAGGGTGTTCTTTCAGGCTATTGGATAAGTCTCTTCTCCCACACGTACTCGTTTACTCTTCAAAGTGCAGGAAGTGACGAGAGTGTTTTTCTTCTTCCCGGCGTATGGTACTACCTTAATAAGGAGCGTGATTTGATTCTTGAGATTGTGATTTCCGAGAGCGGGGAATATTGGGTGAAACACAAGAGCCGGATACGCTGGTGAGGGACCTTGTTAATAGTGAAATATGCATCTAAACTATGACTTATGGAATCATTAAGAGAACTCTACAGAATAGGTTACGGCCCGTCTTCCTCCCATACAATGGGTCCGAGAAGAGCAGCCGAGAGATTTATAAAGGAACACAGCTCGGTAAAGAGTGTAAAGGTTGAACTCTACGGCTCGCTTGCAGCTACGGGGAAGGGACATTTGACAGATAAGGCGGTTATGACTGTCATGAATGACAACTCTGTCGAGTGCGAGATAAAGTGGTTTCCCTCCGTCTTCAAACCATTCCATCCCAACGCTCTCACTTTCATTTCCGGCGATATTTCGGACACCTATTACTCCGTAGGGGGCGGCAAGATAGTCAAGGAAGGAGAGAAGGACGAAGTTGATGACACAGTCTATCCCGAGCTTATTCTCGGCGATATGGAGAAGATGCTGAACTACTGCGACTACCACGGCTACCAGATGTGGGAAGTTGCACTCGAGTATGAGGGAAAGAAGATTCTCGACTACGCGGGGGAAGTATGGAGCGTCATGAAGGCTGCAATAAAGAGTGGGCTCGAGAACGAAGGAGTACTCCCCGGAGGTTTGAAGCTCCAGAGAAAAGCCTGCCTCTCTCATGCAAAATCGATAGACTTTGCGGGAAGCCTGGGTAATACGTCCCGGGCTCTGTCCTATGCCCTTGCGGTGAGCGAGGAGAATGCCGGGGGCGGTGAAATCGTAACGGCTCCGACATGCGGAAGCTGCGGTGTTCTTCCCGGAGTTCTGTACTATCTTCAGGAGGAGTACCAGATACCTGAAATAAGGATTCAGAGGGCACTTCTTACTGCGGGGCTTGTCGGAAACATCGTGAAATCGAACGGATCGATAAGCGGTGCGGAAGTCGGCTGCCAGGGAGAAGTCGGGGTTGCCTGCGCTATGGCGGGGGCTGCTGCCACACAGCTTCTCGGTGGCTCTGTCCACCAGGTGGAATATGCTGCTGAAATGGGTCTTGAACATCATCTTGGGCTCACATGCGACCCCTTGATGGGCCTTGTACAGGTTCCGTGCATAGAGCGTAATGCAATGGCATGTATGAGAGCTATAGACCATGCGTCGTTCGCCCTGATGAGCGACGGAAGACACAAGGTCAGCTTTGACGATGTGGTTGAAGTCATGATGGAGACAGGAACCGCCATTCCTTCTCTCTACAGAGAGACAAGTAAAGGGGGACTTGCAAAGATAGTCGACTCCGACGATTGAGAAAACATCGATTTTGACAGTTTTCGTTATTTTTCTGCTTTATATGTAGGAGGTACAAATCTTGGATAATGTACAACTACAGAAAGAGAAGGTTTTCGAAATAAGGAGGAATATAAGGGACTCGGTATTCCAGACGATGGTGAAAGACAGAAGATATCTCAAAAGGATATATCTTTCCCTTCATCCCGAGGACAGCGAGATAAGAGAGGAGGATTTGATTCTTATCCACGGAGATCCCGTATTCATAGGGGCCGCGATAGAAGACTGCTGCTTCAAGGTAAGAGACGAGAAGGTTATCTTCATAGAAGTACAGTCTACACTGTGCCGGCTTCTTCCCGAGAGGATGCTGCGTTATTGGGCGGAATGTATTCCCATGATTAACCCCGAATACAATGAGAAGCAGTACTCTGTCTATGGAACAAAGATGCCCGAGTGCGAGTTCTATTCGATTTACGTAGGGGAAAAAGGAGAGTCTGTCCCCGAATATTACTTCCTCGGCGATCATAAAGAACCAATGCCGGGCAGAATACATATTCCAATCAGGGTGTTCACGGAATATAATTCAATTGGAGAAGTTTATGAGTACTGCGTTTTCTCTCATATCTACCGGGATAAGATGCAGGGACACAAAGGCAGAAGAAAAGCGATAGTCAGGGCGACGCTGAGAGAAGCTCTAGAGAGGGAAGTGTTAAGAGATTTTCTTGACGACCACATGGAAGAGGTGAAGAAGATTATGTCAGAGACTAATGAATACTATTTTACGAAGTATGTCGAGGGCGTGTCGAAAGATGCTGAAAAGAGGGGTGAGATCAGAGGTGAGATCAGAGGAGAAATCAGAGGGGTGAAAATAGGAGAAATCAGGGGAGAAAACAAAGAAAAGACGGCTTCTCTCAATAAGATTGAGGCCTTGATGAAGAAGAGAGGTGTTCCCGAGACGGAGATCAAAGACTTTCTCAATGAATACAGTATGATCTGAAATCAATGCGCATCCCATGTTAAGGCACCTTATGGCTTTCATAGGGTGTTTTTTTCTGGTTCTCTCTTTGTCCCCAAATAGTGTCGATATGAAGAGAATACAAGTTTCTCTCAACGAGAGGTGGGAATATAATTTATACTAAGACTGTAAATTAAACATAAGGAGAAATAATAACGAATATCGGTTACC
>CAVHKW010000026.1:0-4100 GCA_963636745.1 uncultured Oscillospiraceae bacterium
TTTATGATATCATAAAAAAATTAAAGAAAAATTAAAGATATAATTAAAAAATAAAGAAAAAATTAAAGTAAAAATAAGGATTGACGTATATGAAAAGTGGATTTACGCTTGATTCAGTAATAAATAGGAGATTACTATGTACGAACTTAATACATTTATGGCAGAGCTCGAGAGGAAGAACCCTGCACAGCCGGAATTCATCCAGGCTGCTAGAGAAGTAATTGAATCTGTCATCGACACAGTCAATTCAAATCCGTTGTATTTGAAGAACAAGATTCTTGATAGAATCGTCGAACCGGACAGAGTTATATCATTCAAGGTCGAATGGGAAGACGACAACCATGAGATCCAGGTCAACAAGGGCTACAGAGTTCAGTTCAACAACGCAATCGGACCTTATAAGGGCGGACTCAGATTCCATGCCAACGTAACACTCGGAACGCTCAAGTTCCTCGGCTTCGAACAGATCTTCAAGAACTCCCTTACAACACTCCCGATGGGCGGCGGCAAGGGTGGCTCTGACTTCTCCCCGAAGGGAAAGAGTGATGCTGAAATCATGCGTTTCTGCCGTTCTTTCATGACAGAGCTGCAGAAGTATATCGGACCTGACACAGATGTTCCGGCAGGGGATCTCGGTGTCGGCGGAAGAGAAATCGGCTTCATGTACGGACAGTACAAGAGATTGAGAGACGAGAACACAGGTGTCCTTACAGGTAAGGGCTGGGGATGGGGCGGCTCCCTCATCAGACCGGAGGCAACTGGTTTCGGAACAATGTATTTTGCAAATGAAATGCTTAAGGAGCACGGCGATACATTCGAAGGAAAGAGGATTGCAATCTCCGGTTTCGGCAACGTTGCATGGGGTGCTGTAACAAAGGCAACAGAGCTCGGGGCAAAGGTTGTCACAATTTCCGGTCCTGATGGATATGTTCTTGATGAAGATGGAATCAACACACCCGAAAAGATTGCCTACATGCTCGAACTCAGAGCTTCCAACAACGACGTTGTCGCTCCTTATGCAGAGAAGTTCGGCGCAAAGTTCATCCCTGGAAGAAAGCCCTGGGAAGTCAAGGTCGACATGGCATTCCCGTGTGCTCTTCAGAACGAGCTCAGAGGTGAGGATGCAGAGGCTCTTATCGCAAACGGCGTAAAGTATGTCATCGAGACAAGTAACATGGGCTGTTCTCCGGAAGCTATAGCTGCATTCCAGAAGGCAAGAATCCCGTTCGCTCCCGGAAAGGCTGCAAACGCAGGCGGTGTTGCAGTATCGGGACTGGAGATGAGCCAGAACGCTATGCACCTCAACTGGGACGCAGAGGAAGTCGACGAGAAGCTTCATAACATCATGAAGAACATCCATGCATCCTGTGTCAGAGAAGGTAAGTGCAGTGATGGATATATCGACTATGTAAAGGGAGCAAACATCGCAGGCTTCAAGAAGGTCGCTGATGCTATGTGCCAGCAGGGATATTAATCACTAATTCAATACCAGCATAAACAAGCATATGCCCGGGATTTCCCGGGCACTACTTTGTTATTTTGAGTAGATGTTGAGTATTTCTTTTAAGAGAGACGTATATCGCTCTCTGAGAGTGTCGGGGGAGATGATCTCGACGCTTGTTCCGCATTGTACAAGGCGGAGTATGAGTTCGATCGAGTTTTCAACTTTGAAAGAACAAATATATTCGCCTTTTTCGTTTGTCGTGATTGTCGGCTTATCGTGGATGAGGGATGAAAAGGAGTTGAGAGCGCTCTTTTCCTTTACGTTGAGGACAAGAGGAATCATATCGATGGCATCATAACTTTCCTCTCCTCTCTTGTTGAACGGTTTGAGGTTATCCGGGATCGTATATGTCTCGTTCAGCATCTGGACCGATATGATATCTGTAATATTGAGGGTGATTATATCCTTTGTATGTCTCAGTCTTCCCGTGACGGTCATAGGCTTACGTCCGCTCGGGTCGTCTGTGAAACCTATGAAGTAGGGTGCCATCTCGATTTCCTCCTCTCCGGGTGTGCGGGACGAAATCTTGGCCAGCCTTCCCGATACCCAGCAGTCGATCAAGACTTCGAGAGCTTTGTTGTATGAGGAGGGTTCCACCATGGATGACTCGAGTTTCTTTTCAATGGTGTCGGCCATTTTGAGTATATTGTCTGAAACATTTGGAGCATAGGAGCGCATATTCATCGCGATCTTTCTCAAGCCCGATGCCAGGTGGGGGTTCTGGACTGTCGTGATGTTGGAAAGAGCCTCCGCCGACATGTTGAAGGCAAGCGTTTCATATACCGAGAGTTCGAGAGGGGAGTTGTCTTCAGTCTCTTTTATCTTTATAAGGTTATTATCTTCATATATCTCGATATGTTCCGAGAGGTCCTCGACATAGCGGCTTATTGTTGATCTGTGCACTCCCAGACGTCTTGCTATCTCTGCTCTTCTTAGGCCTTCCGGATGGGACCTGAGGAGGAGCTCGAGCTGGGCAACTCTTTCTCCTTTCATACTTACTCCTTTTTCAAATGATTGTAGCAACAAAAATGCAACATTTAAAGGAAAAAGCAACAGAAAGCAACAAATATCCTCAATCCTCGAAAAGGCAGAACACCATATACGGCGGGTATTTCACTGTGTCGGGGGTCTCTGAATATTGTGACGGGTGGATGATAATGCTCTTTCCCACCTTTTTCCCGAAGCGTTCTTTAAAGCGGTCAAGAGAGAGTGTTGTATACTTTTTCGAAGACTTCACCTCGACAGGGAAGACCTTGAAATTCACCTTGCTCTCATTCGAAAGAAGAAAATCAACTTCAATATCGTTATGTTTGTTTTCTTTGTTGTAGTGGGTATAGTAGAAGAGCTGACGTCCATTTGCGGCAAGCATCTGGGCGACCACATTCTCATAGAACATGCCTTCGTTGATGGAAAGTTTGTCGCCGAGAATCTCCTTATAAAGTTCATTGCTCGTGAGTTCGTTTTCGCTGAACGTCAGACTTATAAGGAGCCCCGTATCGACAAGATATGGTTTTACGGCACTCTCGTTGAGAGAGAGCGCAAAGCCGACGGAGGGGTCGTTACATTTGTAGCAGAGATTGCAGAGTGCGGCATCTCCAAGCCAGAAGAGTGGATCATCATAAAGAGAAAATGAGCCGCCTTTTTCAATCTGACTTATGACAAGTTTCTTTTCATGAGAGGAAAGGGCAGCCGGAATGTGTTCAAAGACAGCAGAGACTCGTCTCCTGTATTTCCTCGCCGCCTTTTTGATGTCGTCTCGGTAGAGAGCGAGAATCATGCGCTTGGCCTTATCCGAGGCATTGAAATCTCTTTTTGGCTCTATGTACGCTTAACGCTTTGAGGCATTCCTCCGACAAGCATGTACTCTCTGAAAAGCCTCATTGCTCTTTTGTGGAAACTGTCGGGAAGAGGGGAGAAAGACGCGGCACATTCACGTATATACTCTCCAAGAGCCTCCTCTCCCATTGCCTGGAGGAATTCTTCAAAGTCGAGGGGATGCATTTTGAGTTTTCTCTCCTCCGACGGTATGACGATATTCTCCACCTCCTCCTTGATCGATATCAGAGAACCCGTGAGGAGATAATCATACCTTCCGTCCTGAAGAAGATACTTTGTTGCTTCTCTTGCTCTGGGAAACTTCTGTACTTCGTCAAAGATTATCAAGGTCTCCCGTTCATATAAGCGTATCCCGGTCTCTACCGATATATCCTGAAATAGAACATCAAGATTGTTCAGGTTGTTTTCAAGGCTCTCGCGGATTCTGCCGTTCACGTCCTTTGCGAAATCTATAAGAACATACGAGCGGTATTCGTTTTTCCCGAAAGCTTCAGATGTGGTACTTTTCCCAACTCTCCTGACGCCCTCGATAAGAAGAGAAGTCCTACCCCGATCCTCTTCTTTCCACTCAAGAAGTCGATGATAAATCTTTCGTTTCAGCTCCATAAGAATAATTCCTTATATTTGATGATATTAAATATAATACGCAAGTAAATATTAGTAAAAGTTCTTAGAATACGCATGTTTGATCATCATTTGATATGCATTATAATTTCCTTATGAAAAGGATTGTTCTCATTCTTTCTGCTTTGGTTTCTGC
>CAVHKW010000027.1:0-6666 GCA_963636745.1 uncultured Oscillospiraceae bacterium
TTTACCTTCCTTATCTTATATTTCCCCTCCTCAAAAAGGAGTTTTGTACTTTAGGACACGAAAAATACCGCACTAAGCTCATCGGCCTGATGCGGTATGTGTTTTGTTATGGTGACAAGGAAGGAGTCAGCGCTTACCCTTCTGGTATACCCCCCCCCGTATAATTCCTTACGTAGTCAGTATTTTTTAATATTCCCATGGCTAAAAGCCTACCACTTACGACAATCTAAAACAAGCGTGATTTTGTCTTATTCCGGACACTCTCGAGAGCTGTTAGAAAGAGCGTGAAGTTTAATCCGCGTTCTCTTCCTCCTTGTCGCTTTCGTCTCCCGGGATTATGAGGAGGACAAACTCTCCCTTTATGCTTTCACGCTCTTTGTAGGTGTTGTAGATTTCGTCCGGTGTTCCCACATTGATCTCTTCATGGGCTTTGGTGAGCTCTCTTCCGACAACGATACGTTCTATTTCGGGGAACTCTTTCAATTCTTCGAGAGTCTTGAGAACTCTGAAAGGAGATTCATATATGAAGAATGCATTTCCCTGAGAAATGAGGGTTTCGAGTCTTTTCGTCCTTCGTCCTTTTTTGGGGGAGAGAAAACCTTCGAATGTGAAGGCCTTGCCGACTTTTCCGGATGCTGAAAGAAGCGTCACAAAGGCACTCGGGCCGGGGACTGGGACTACGGCGTGTCCGCTTTCACGACGCACTATCTCACAGAGCCTCATTCCCGGATCCGATATCCCCGGTGTCCCGGCATCGGAGCAGTATGCTATGTTCTTTCCTTCGTCCAGGAGTGAAATTATTCCTTTTGCCGAGACCTCTTCATTGTATGAGTGACATGCAATGAGTCTCTGCTTTATTCCGTAGTGTGATAGTAACAGATTAGTGTGTCTTGTATCTTCACATGCGACGACATCAACTTCCCTGAGTATTCTCAAGGCTCTGAGAGTAATATCTTCAAGGTTCCCGATAGGGGTTGCTACCATGTATAAAGTGCTCATTGCTTAAGTCTATTCCTTTTTCCCGTCTTTATTAAGTGATTCGTAATATTTACGATACATTCCCCTGAACTGGTCATAGCTGAGGCCGAGAAGTTCGGAGGCTTTCTTCTGGCTGTTACCACTCTCCACGAGTGCATGCTTCATAAATGCTATATCGAGTTCATCCTTTGCTTTTCTGTAGTCTTTGAGAGCGTATGATGAGAAATCGAGGTCGCTTTCATCCGTTCTTTCATCCATGTACGGGTTCTTGAACGGATCAAAGACAAGTGATGTTATTTCATTCGTTTCCGCTTTATATACGGCTCTCTCCACAGTGTTCTTGAGCTCTCTTATATTCCCCGGCCACGGGTACTCCATGAGTTCCTTTTTAACCTTTTCGGAGAAATAAGGGGATTCCGTTCTTCCGCACTCGGAAGCCATCTTAAGTGCAAAGTAAGACGCAAGAAGAAGTATGTCATTACCTCTCTTTCTCAAAGGGGGGACAAATATAACCTCGAAGGAGAGCCTGTCGAGGAGATCCTCCTTGAACTTTCCCTCCCTGCACATCCTCCTGAGATCCGCATTCGTTGCTCCTATTATCCTTACATCCGTACTTCTTGTTTCGGATGACCCTATTCTTTCATATGTCCCGTATTCGACAACGCGTAGTATCTTCTCCTGCACGGAAAGCGGAATGAGGCCGATTTCATCGAGAAAGAGAGTTCCGCCGTCAGCTTCCTCGAATCGTCCCTTCCTCGTCTGGTATGCTCCCGTAAAGGCACCCTTTTCATAGCCGAAGAGCTCGGCTTCAATGAGGTTCTGTGGTAGGGATGCGCTGTTGAGCGTTACAAGAGGGCCGTCCCAGCGCTGAGACATATAGTGAAGTCTCCTTGCGGCCTTCTCCTTACCCGTCCCCCTCTCGCCGATGAAAAGTACAGGCCTCTCGATTTTAGCAAGACGAGCTATTTCATCCTGCATTTCAAGGTAAGCATCACTCTCTCCCAGTGTTTCATTGATGTTGTCCATAGGTAAAATATACACATAAAGGTGAAAAATACCAATATATTTTGTTTTATTTGTTTGGTTGTTTTTCATATGTTCTTATTTAATAGTGAATTGCAGAAACTGGCACGGCTTTTGCTTGTCTGTCTGCATATAGGAGAAATTAAAAATGGGTATTTTTACTAGATTCATGGATATCGTAAATTCGAACATCAACTCTCTTCTCGACAAGGCTGAAGACCCCGAGAAGATGCTGAAATTGATGATATCGGAAATGGAGGATACAATAGTCGATCTCAAGACAAGCACAGCATCCCGTATGGCAGAGGCCATCAAACTCGACAAGAGAACCCAGGAAGCTGCAGATACTGTCCTTAGATGGCAGAAGAGAGCAGAGCTTGCAATAGAAAAAGGAAGAGATGACCTTGCACGTGAAGCTCTTCAGGAGAAAAAATCAAGAAGCGAAGAGTACGAGAAACTCAAAGAGAGCCTCAAGGCACTCAACATCTCAATCGAGGAGGGAAGGAAGGAAATTGCCACTCTCGAAGAGAAGGTAAAGAGTTCGAAGGTTAAACTCGAGAATCTGATCAGAGAGAACAGAAGAGAGCAGGAAAGAGAAAAAGAGAGCGTCAATCTCAATGCAAGATTCGAAGATCTCGAAAACAGAATAAACAGGATGAATGCTTATACCGAGCTCAACAGGAAGAAGGAAGAGGAAGATACGGAGAGCAGATTCAACAGAATGGAGAGAGATGACGAGGTAGAGGAAGAGCTCAAGAGAATAAAAAAGGAAAAAGGAATCGAATAAGCAGTCTTTCTACAATATTATATATAAGGATAAGGATCACAAAAATGGCAATAAGAACAAGAAGGTGGACACGTTCCCCCAGGGGGAGGCTCTTCGGAGTTGTGACGGGGCTTGCCGAATGGAGGGGGCTCCAGAGCGACACACTGCGTCTCATCGTAGGTATAATCACAATAATGACAGGCGTTGTGCCCGTCGCGGTTATATATCTTATTCTCGCCCTCATTCTTCCCGAGCAGCGGGAGAGTGACATAATCGACTACGAGGAAGCGGAAAGAGGATACTCTTCAACAAGGCGCTACCGTAAATGGAATGCCGAGGACGCTTCCTTCAGAGAGAAAAACGATATAGAAGAAGAGTACGAAAGACTCAGGAGAAACAAAGACGACAAGGAAAGGGACTGGGACAACCGGTTCAACAGCGGTAATTGACTTAATGCCCGGAGACCCCGGGCTTTTCTATTGATTATCGTCGGCATCAGCTTTACTATTCCTTTATGAAACTTTTTTCTTTTAAAGAAACTTGTAGATAAGGAATAAAAACAATGCCGTCACTGCAGAGACAAATAGAAAATGCCATTCTCGAAATGGAATCTCTTGAAATCTTCTCGATCTATGACTTTCTCCCTTACGGCAGCTATGAGGCAGTAAAGAAAGCACTTCTGAGACTGGAGAAGAACGGAGAGATAGAGCACATCATAAAAGGCCTCTACTTCAAGAAGGACCTCAACTTCTCTTATCCTGAAGAAGAAAAAATAGCTCTCTCCATCGCAAAGAAGAACGCGTGGACGATATCGCCGACGGGAGAAGAATGCCTTTCGCTTCTTTCTCTCAGGAAGTGTCCTTATGACAAGAACACATATCTCAGCAGCGGGCCTTATGCCGAATACAATATCAACGGCATTACAATCAGATTCAAACATGTCAATGAAAGAGACCTTGTTAATATGTCCCTCGAGACCCGCATAGCAGTCCAGGCGATAAAGGCGATAGGACGCCGTATGATCACAAAGGACGATTATAGGAAAATCGGGGTCTTTCTCTCGCGCTATAACAGAAACAGAATAAGAGAAGAATCGAGAGGATGCACGAAATGGGTCTACACCGTCATTCTTACAATTCTCCAGGATTACACGAGAAAAGTGAAACAGCCAACGGGGTGCTTTCTATTTTAGAAATAAAGGAGGGGGAATTGAGAATCTCTAACAAAAAGAATCTCGTTGGCTGACACGAACAAACATACAGACAGAAGGGAGGAAAACAAGCTCAGGAAGGAAGATGAGAAGATCAACATACAATAAATATATCTTCCTTTTTTCCGGTTTTCTTACTTCGCCTTCTTCTTTGGAGTGAGTTTACAGATTTTGATAAAGCATGTATACACTTTTTTTGAAAATTTTTGACTAATATATTTATCGTTTATACAAGAGAAAAACGGCTTTTTATGTTTAAATTTTGATTTTTCCTTAAAAATTAGACATATTTTTCTAGGAATATCTAATTTTGTGATTTTCAGATGACTAAATTCTTTTACAACTTATTTTTAAACATTTTGTCGCTAAATATATATATTTTCTCTTTTTAACTTTATGAAAAACAACTCATCTCTCCCCTTCTTTCTCCTTTTTATTATCATTCATGCTGCCCTTTCACCGCAGGAAAACAAAGAGGGAATTCTCATTGATGTGGAGACAAATACATTAGTGCACTAATTGTTACCTGGAAGATGAGAAGAATGCATCGTGCCTGTTTTGAGAGGGAAAATAGACACATGCACCATTCTAGCAAAGAATCGACATGAGTGGTATTATTACCATACTCCAAAGGAGAAATAATAATGGAAGAAGCTTTTATGCAGAGAACAGTCACCTGCGGCCAGCTTAGGGCCGGTGACGAAGGAAAGACTGTCATCCTCAACGGATGGGTTCACAGGGACCGCAATCACGGTGCACTCCACTTTATAAATCTTCGTGACAGATATGGTCTGACACAGGTTGTCGTGGATGATGATGCGAGCGAAGATCTTCAAAAGGCGGCATCATCTCTCAAGCTTGAGTATTGTATAGCAGTGAGGGGTATTGTCAGAAAGAGACCCGACGAGATGATCAATCCCGATATGGCGACAGGAGAAATCGAAGTCAAGGCAGCAGATATCCAGGTTCTCAGTGAATGTGCAGTCCTGCCATTCATGATCGAAGAGGAGAACAATGCAAGGGAAGACCTCAGACTCAAGTACAGATTCCTCGATTTGAGAACAAAGGGAATGCAGGAGAGAATCAAGTTGCGCCATGAACTTGTAAAGTCCATTCGTGAGTATTTCTACAAGACAGACTTCTACGAGATAGAGACCCCGACTCTCATCCGCTCCACCCCCGAAGGCGCAAGAGACTTCCTTGTTCCGTCGAGAATATATCCCGGAAAGTTCTTTGCTCTTCCCCAGTCACCTCAGCTCTATAAGCAGATATTGATGGTCTCTGGATTCGACAAGTATTTCCAGGTTGCACGCTGCTACAGAGATGAAGACCCGAGAGGAGACAGACAGCTTGAGTTCACCCAGCTCGATATCGAAATGAGCTTTGTCAAGCGTGACGATGTCCTGGAGCTGATGGAAGATCTCTTCGGTTATGTCTTTAAGGATGTAATGAAGACAGAGCTTCCGAAACACTTCAGAAGAATCACATACCATGATGCAATGAACATATACGGCTGCGATAAGCCCGACCTCAGATTCGGCCTCGAAATCAGGGATGCATTCGAATGGGCATCTCAGTCGAGTTTCAATCTCTTTAAAGAGACACTTGAGAACAAAGGCTATGTCAAATACATCGTTGCACCGAAGACTGAAGGCCATGACTACACAAGAAAGTACATCACAGAGCTTGAGGATGCTGCAAAGATATACGGCGCAAAGGGACTATGCTGGATGAAGGTCGAAAACGGCACGCTCTCGGGCGGGGTATCGAAATACTTCGTCGGCAAAGAGAGTCTTGTTCTCGAGAAGACCGGAGCAAAGGATGGCGATATCATACTTATCATCGCACATGACAACTGGAAGAAGTGCTGTAACTCAATGGGTGCTGTGAGAAGTAAGCTCGGCGCCAACCTCGGTCTCATCAAAGAAGGTTATGAATTCTGCTGGATTATCGACTTCCCGCTCTTCGAGTACAACGAGGACGAGGGACATTGGGAAGCTGCTCACCACATGTTCAGTATGCCGCAGGTTGAATATCTTGATACCCTCGAGAGTGACCCGGGTTCAGTCAAGGGAGATCTCTATGACCTCGTACTCAACGGCTATGAGCTTGCATCGGGCTCGATAAGAATCCACGACATAGAGCTTCAGAAGAGAATCTTCAGAATTTGTAATATCCCGGATGATGTGGCTCAATATAAGTTCGGCTTCCTGCTTGATGCTTTCAAGTTCTCACCGCCTCCACACGGAGGAATCGCACCCGGCATCGACAGACTGTGCATGATCTGTGCCGGACAGCAGTCAATCAAGGAAGTCATCGCCTTCCCGAAGAACACGGCGGCGCTCTCCCCGATGGACAACTCACCCAACTGGGTCGACCAGAGTCAGCTTGATGAGCTCGGTCTCATTATCGACGAGAAGAAGAAATCGACGAAATAAGATTCACTCCCCCGGAAAATCCGGGGGTCTATTGTAAAATACACTTGCCCTTAACTTCTTTCCTTATGATATTATATATATAGACTATAAGGAGGCTGACATGGCTGTAATCAACAGGGAATACAAAGACAGACTTTTCAAGTTCATCTTCGGTAACGAGAAGAACAAGGCATGGGCACTCAGCCTCTATAATGCAATCAACGGGACAAATTACACCAATAAGGATGATCTCGAGCTTACAACAATCGATG
>CAVHKW010000028.1:0-4736 GCA_963636745.1 uncultured Oscillospiraceae bacterium
GAGTCAAAGGGTGACTATCAGGTAGCTCCATACTTCTGTCTTGACGGACACACAAGAGTTCCGGAGATTCTTCTTGCGTCAGAGGATGCTCTTGCAGCACTCAGCGACGAAGATGTAGCAATCATCAAGGCATGTGCAAAAGAGACACAGGAATACGAGATCCAGAAGTGGGCTGAGAGAGAGAAGGAAAGTGAGGAGAAAGTCATGGCAGGCGGATGTATCGCATACACACCGACAGCTGAAGAGCTCCAGGAATTCCAGGATGCAATGTCATCTCTCTACACAAAGTACGGTGCAGGTTACGAGGATCTTATCCAGAGAATCATCAACACAAAATAAAATCTCTTGATTGACAGGGCTCCGTTCCCGGGGCCCTTTACAGTATAAAAGGAGTAATTATGTCGGACTCATTTCATAAATGGGCTTTGAAAAACAGACTTGTTGTTGACAGCTCTCAATACAAGGACGGGAAAGCTCCATTCTCAGCACATGTAGTGTGTGTCAACCACTGGTGCCACAGAATCGTACTCTGGGTAGCGCAGCTCTCGTTGATTGTCATGCTCTGTACTGTTTTCATCAACGTTATCCTGCGTTTCTGCTTCAACAGCGGTATTTCGTGGGCTGAAGAGGTCCCGGGACTTCTCGTCACGCTCTTTACATTCATTGCGTGTGCAATCGGAGTAAGAGACCATCTTCACATCTCTGTCAACCTTATCTATGACAGACTCAAGAAGGGAGGAGCAGCCAGAAAGGTATTCGACTTCCTTACAAACCTGACGACTCTTATCTGCGGTATTGCCTTCCTTGTCGGCGGTTACCAGATAATGACGACACTCATGAAGAGAACGGGAAAGCTTCCTATGACGGGTTGGCCTACCTGGATTCAATATATTCCGCTCATCGTCGGCGGCTTCATCATGATTTTCGACTCCCTGCTCTTTATCTTCAAGGTAATAGATCCCGATGATCTTCTTTATTCTGAAAAGGAGATTGACTATAAGGAACTCTTGAAGGAACAGGAAATGGAACTTGCTGAAGGAGGAAAGAAAGCATGAACGGACACGCTACATTTATCCTTCTCGGAGGATTCTTTATCTTGATGGCTGTCAAGGTGCCAATCACATTCGCAATGTTCATTGCGGCATGCGGCTCATGTCTTGTAGTAGGTCAGCCTATTACCGAGATGTGCAGAATGATGCTCAGCGGCGTCAACAACTTCACGATGCTTGCCATCCCGTTCTTCATCGTAATGGGTGAGATAATGGGTGCGGGACAGATAAGCGACAAGATCGTCGATGTTGCAAACCTCGCAGTCGGACGTTTCCGCGGCGGACTGGCATATGTAAACTGTCTCGACAGTATGTTCTTCGGAGGAATCTCGGGTTCTGCAGTTGCAGACGTGTCCTCACTCGGATCCGTTGTCATTCCCATGATGGTCGAACAGGGATATGACAGAGACTTCTCTGTCGGACTTACAGTCACAACATCCTGTCAGGGTGTCTTGATTCCGCCTTCACACAACATGGTCATCTTCGCACTCGCTTACGGCGGCGGAGTTTCCATCGGAGACCTCTTCTATGCAGGCTTCCTTCCCGGAATTGCACTCGGAGTAGGCTTCATGATTCTCTGTTTCTTCCTCGGACGCAAGTACAACTTCCCGAAGGGAGAGAAGATGTTCAAGGACGAGAAGATCAGATGGCTGGGCAGGGAAAACGGAAAGATGAAGATGGGACCGTGTTTGAAGGTTCTTCTCGATGCTATCCTTCCTCTCTTTACACTTGTAATCATCATGGTCGGAACAGGAGCCGGAATCTTCACGGCAACGGAGAGCAGCGCAGTAGCATGTTTCTACACATTCTTCCTGACATACTTCGTCTTCAAGAGTGCATCTCTCAAGGATTTCGGAAACGTACTCAAGAACTCGTTGAAGACTCTCTCGATCGTCTTGACCCTTATTGCAACTGCAAAGGCATTTGCATATATGATGACATTCCTCCGTATACCGGCAATGATCACGAGTGCGATAATCGGCGTCACATCGAACCCGATTCTTCTCATACTCCTCATGATAATCATCCTTCTCATTCTTGGATGTTTCATGGATATGGCACCGCTCATCATGATCATGACCCCGATCCTGAAGCCTGTTGCAGAGTCTATAGGACTTCCTGCAATCCACTTCGGAATCATCATAATCTTCACGCTCGCGATAGGTCTCTGTACACCTCCTGTGGGCTCTGCGCTCTTTGTCGGATGTGCAGTTGGTAAGACAAGTCTCGAGTCGACGAGTAAGAAGATGCTCTCGCTCTTCGCATGTATGGTCGTTGTACTTTTACTTGTATCGTACGTACCATATTTTACAAAGTGGCCGCTCTTCGGTTATTGACTCATCTAAAACCCTCACGATTTTGTGGGGGTTTAAATTTAATATAGAGAAGGGAAGAAGAAAAGTTCAATATATAACAAGATTTCATAAAATCTGATTATTAGTGTGTTGTCTTTTCTCTTGACTTGTGTTACAGATTTTTCATTACAGATTTCAGGTGAAGAATGGAAGCTTTAAAAGAAAGAATAAGAAAAGAGGGCAGAGTATTGCCGGGAGACATCATCAAAGTTGATGGCTTCCTGAATCATCGTGTCGATACCTCTCTTTTGAGAGATATTGCAAAGGAATTCAAGAAATATTTTGATACTTCGAAGATCACTGTGGTTCTTACTGCAGAGGCATCGGGTATCCCGCTCGCGACGATATGTGCAAACGAATACGGGGTGCCTCTTCTTTTTGCAAAGAAGGCGAAGAGTGACAATATAGAGAACGGATTATTCAAGAGCGATATCTGGTCATATACATATAAGAAGAAATTCACCCTGATTGTTTCCAAGGAGTGGCTCCATGAGAGCGACAATGTCCTCATCATTGATGATTTCATGGCAAAGGGTAATGCCGTACAGGGGCTTCTCGATATCGTAGAAGAGGCGGACTGCCATCTCGAGGGTGTCGGTATCGCTGTCGAGAAAGGCTTCCAGGGCGGTGGTGACAGACTCAGGGAGAAAGGCATCAACTACAAGGCCCTTGCAGTTATCGACGGCATCAATGACGACGGCTCTATAAGATTCAGGGAGTGCTGATATGAAGAGAGTTCTTATTCTTGATTTCGGCGGACAGTATAATCTTCTAATAGCCCGCAGAGTACGTTCGAGCGGTGTCTATTGTGAAATAAAAAGCTACAGAATGAAAATGGAGGAGATTGAATCCTTCAAGCCGGATGCCATCATCCTCACGGGAGGTCCGGCTACAGTCTTCGAGGAGAATGCTCCCAGACTCGACGAGAAGGTCTTCAATATGGGGATTCCAGTCCTCGGCATATGCTACGGCATGCAGCTCATTGTATATGAAAACGGAGGAGATTGCAGAAAGGCGGAGAAGAGAGAATACGGTAAGGTGGTACTCAATCATACGGAGTCTCCTCTTTTCAAGGATGTTCCTTCATCTTCTGTCGTCTGGATGAGCCACGGAATCGAATGCGACAAGCTCCCCGAAGGTTTTTCAGTTATCGCATCATCTGATTATTGTTCGATAGCAGGTGTTGAAAACAAAGAGAGAAAGCTCTATGGAGTACAGTTCCATCCGGAGGTAATGCATACTGAGTATGGAATGAAGATCATCGAGAACTTCCTCTATGAGATATGCGGTTTCACAAAAGAGTGGACGATGAAGAACTATTGCGAGAGTGCAATAGAGAATATAAAGAAGACGGTAGGGGGCGGCAGGGTCCTTCTTGCTCTCTCGGGAGGTGTCGACTCGACGGTGTGCGCCGCACTTTTAAACAAGGCAGTCGGCTCGAAGTTGACATGTATCTTTGTCGATCACGGGCTCCTCAGAAAGAATGAGGGTGAGGATGTAGAGAAGGCTCTCAAGGCTTTCCTTCCTTCTGCCGATATAAGAAGAATAGATGCATCCGATCTTTTCCTGGGAAAACTCAAGGGAGTCGAGGAACCCGAAAGAAAGCGTAAGATAATCGGTGAGACGTTCATACGTGTCTTCGAAGAACAGGCTAAGATAATCGGAAAGGTTGAATTCCTTGCCCAGGGAACGATATATCCGGATGTAGTTGAGAGCGGACTCGGGGGAGAAAGCGCCGTTATAAAGAGCCACCACAATGTCGGAGGACTACCTTCTGTAATTGCTTTCGACGAGATAATTGAACCGTTGAGAATGCTCTTCAAGGATGAAGTCAGAGAACTCGGCATGGAACTGGGACTCCCGGAGAGCCTTGTCATGAGACAGCCTTTCCCGGGACCGGGACTCGCAATCAGAGTTATCGGTGATATTACAAAAGATAAGCTCGATATCTTGAGAGATGCAGATGCAATACTGAGAGAAGAAGTTGCTAAACTCGGCTATAAGAATGCTCCCAACCAATACTTTGTTGCTCTTACGAACATGAAGAGTGTCGGCGTTATGGGCGATGAAAGAAGCTATGACTGGGCTGTTGTCATAAGAGCAGTCAACACGACAGACTTTATGACAGCGACATTCTCGCGTCTTGACTGGGAACTTTTGGACAGAGTCTCATCAAGAATAGTCGGAGAGGTAAAACACATAAACAGAGTCCTATACGACATAACGAGTAAACCGCCAGCAACAATAGAATTAGAATAGTTGAAGTAAGTACAATAACTTCTGCAGACTGGGAATTTCGTAGATTGACCATATGTGTTATATCCCATATTAT
>CAVHKW010000029.1:0-17607 GCA_963636745.1 uncultured Oscillospiraceae bacterium
GGAGGAGAATACAGAAGACAAGCCGAAGAAGAAATGCGGCCGTCCTCCTAAGAACAAAGGCTAAGTTTAGTGAGGCTTAGTCCTATAAATTGGGAAACTGTTAATAACATTTAGATATTTCTACTTCTCTTCAGATGATAAGATTTTGTTAAAGTCCTTTATGTAAACACCATCCTTATTTGCATAAACAAAGATGGATGCATAGCTCAGCATTGTACTTGAGATATCACCATATTATGGATAGCAGTAGATGGGGAAGAGCCCCGTCATTTTGCCGTATGCACACGAAAGTCTTTTTATCAGCTCTTCGCTCCGCCTTGTCATTTTAGCTCCTGCAAAGATGATGATACGGGGAGACATCTCATTGCTTCTCTTGTGGGTGGTATTGTATTCATAAAAGTTCTTTGAACCTGCGTAAAATAGTTTCTCCATCCTACGGTCGACTTCATCTACTGCTATTTCCTTGAACCTCTGCAGTGTCTTTCTTTCTCCCGTAACATATTCCGCCCCTTCAATGTTATCGAGCCCGAAGCCCTTATCGAGGACGATGGGAGAGTATTCTTTGTTGTTTTTGACAAGAAGTGGAATGAAAGCTTTAAGGTCATTTCCGTCAAGGCCGACAGTCGGGTACTCGAACAGATTAACGGTGATATCATCTGTGATAACTAAAGAGTAGTTTCCTTTTTCCATATTCAGTCTCCATACAATGAATCTACATTCTAAGTGTATCAGAATTTGAGACACAACAGCTCTAAAATTCTCACAAGAAGAGGGGGAAAGGAGGTGCAACGAGCATATATGAGGGTAAACTTGTAAACTTTCAGCTGTATGCACTCATTCGTTATGAGCAATCGCCGTTCGTAAGGATAGTCGGAGAGCTCTTGTACCTGCTGGGTGTTGTGTTTTGCAGGCGACTGTCTATCGATATTTAACGGCAGATGAAGTTGTGGAATTTCCACTTACAAGCGAGACAAGAGAAAGGAGAGTCTACTAATTCTTCGATACGGATGAAAGCCATGTTGCAAAAAGTATCTTCGAGGATCTTCCGCTATTGAAAGAAGATTACATAGACGGGATTACCTATGAGAGTTATTCTTAAAAAAAGGAGCTTCGTATGAGCTATAGTATATATACAAAACAAGATTATCCACAGATTGAAAATGTTCATTCTTCTTTCTTTGGAAGTGTTAAGGAGTGTCTAGATAAAAAGCTTAAGGGAATAAATGCTGCAAGTAATAAGTCATATAGTGCGATTGTTAAAGGCTTTAACAACTTGCTGGATGGAAATCGCAATGATGATGTCTCTGACTATTTAATAGAGGTTAAAGAAAATGATGACTGGAGTTTAAAGCTTCAACTGGAAGCAAGAAGTGATCAATGCAGTAATAATAATTTCAGGATAAAATTATTATTTGGAATAAGTGTAAAAAAAGATAGTTGCAATATTTTAATGTTTAAAAACGTCTACAATTATTGGACACAATACAAGCCAGCATTGATTTATCGCAGAAAGCCGTGGGGAAATAATATCACAAGCACAATCACTAGAATACAATGTGGTTCAAAGCAAAATAACTTTAATTCATCAGATTGGCTTTTTGCTGAAGATGTTGATTGGTTATTTAATTCCATCATGGATACTTCTAATCAGAAATATAATAGCGATGAGGTCGCTAATTGGTTTTGTACTCTTATAGGAATGATCTAAATTATTAAAGATAGAATGTCCAAAATATGCAATATTTATCGAAAAGTATGAGTTTGCTGAGGGAGCAATGGAGCTTTGAGAAATGGTTGATGCTTTCTCTTATAACATTATTATGAGGCATGAAAGATAAAAATTAGAGGGGAGTAAATTGAGAAGCATGTTACTGTATAAAAAGATAAACAGAAGGATTCTGACGGCTACGTTATTGATCTTATTTATACTTTTTCCATTTTATTGTTCGGATCTCAAAATGGAAGGTGTTGGCTCAAGTTTTGAGGAGGCAAGAGCAGACGCAAGACGTGGCCTTTCAGAATATATCAATGGCGTTTTTATCCAGTCCTCCACATCGTCATCGGCATACGATGATTCAATCACTTCTTATGCTATCTTTTCTAGCTCATCAAATACTGCATCAAATGGTTATCTTAAGTCAGTGGAATATACCAATGAATACAATAAAGGTGATGAGTATTTTTCAACGGCAATCATCAGAGATAACAATATGAACATTGCCGCAATAAGAGATTCTCTTAATGCAAATAAAGCTACAATCGAGTCTCTCTACAACAATCTTTCAAAGCAGAACAGTCAACAAAAGAAGAATGCTTTGATAGCAATATATGCAGCGCTGACTGAATATGAAGCATATAAGGCAATTCTTGTTTATATGGGGCATGATGACATAGTGCCTAAGATTGCTGTTAACATAACGACAACATCAATCTATATCGAGTATCAGAATATCATTATTGAAGAGGGATATGCTCTCGAGGAGAAAGAAAAGTATGTAACGGATGAGACTGAACATCAGAAACTTCTTGAAGAGCTTTCTGCAAACCGAACAGAGCAGAGAAGAATCGAGAGAGAAAAGAATGAGACTATGCTTCAAAGGGAGAACGCTGCGAAGCTTGCTCTTGAAGAACGTCTCAGACAATACTCGGTTCTTGTTAATACTGAAGTTGCTATCAACTTATCCTCTGATGAAACAAGATATGCATCATTAAGAGAAAACATTACAACTACAAGAACAAACTTTCTTAAAGCATGTGAGGAATATGATAAGTTGTGTAAGGAGCAATTTGCCGAGATAGACAAAGCCTATGAAGCTGAGAAGAAAGCTGTTGAGGCACGTCCCTATAGATATGCCGAGCTGAACGGCAACAATCCGACTCCAGCAGCAAAGAAGATAAGAGATGATGAAATATCATATCTATATGCAAGAAAGGAAATGCATAAGGTTGCTGTTATGAAACAAATCAGGGCATCTCTTCTTCCGGGAATAAAAGATAGATATGGTGAGTACAAGACAGCTGTTAGTGCCATTGACGGTGAATGCTTTGAGATTATTCTTGGTGAAAATACAATTTCAAAGATCACAACTTCATATGATTCGATCAATGTTAAATGGAATATTTTTATCACTGTAATAAATATAGAAGGAATAAGTGCAAAGTTCAATTTTATCCTTGATTACAAGCAATTAACCGGTAAAGAGGTAAAAGAAGCAAGATATCTTGGACAGGATGGATATGATGAATATATGGCTTTCCTTGATAATATAGATTATCTGGACACTATAATTAAAGCTTTTACTGACAGTTTTCGAATATCTATAAAGTTCAATGTAAATGCCGAAAAAGAAGATTATGGTATAGGATATGCCGGAATTGATTTTGGAAATATTCAATTTATTCTGGAGAGCAATGCACTCAGTAATCCCGATTGGACCCTCGTTATAAATGTTTCGCCTGAACATATTTATAGGGAAGATCTCTCCTGGATACTTCCAGGATACTCAAGAATATTCAATGGAGAGTTTTAGATATGAAGATTAATTGTGTATTTATAGTGCTAACTTTAATGTTTATTCTGTTTTTCTTCCCTAGTTGCCAAAGTGTATCGAAAATGAGTGATGTAGAGGCATCATATGATAATAAAGCTTTAACATTGTCTATTTTTAATTCTACAAAGGACGAATTGAGACAAGCTGACCAACTCTTTGAATCATTGATAAAAGAAGATAATCCACTAGCTTCTTCATCTTTTTCTTCTTTCGGATTTGATGTTACAAAAGAGGATGCACTTATTTATGCCGAATCTGCGGCACTCATAGGGGATAACTTTAATCTATATAAAATGTTGGATTATCTTGGATATCAAATTGACATTGATAGTATTGAGTGGAAGAAAATGGAGAATTATTCACAAGCTAGGTCTTTGATACTGGAAGGTAGTTACAGTGAGGCATATCAACTACTCGCCAAAGACAAATATTATACAGATTCAAAGATACTCAGAGATGAGATGGTTAAGTTGAAATTAGTTGATTTTGAGATTGGAGATATCGGTCCTGCTGGTGGTTATATTTTTTATGACAAAGGTTCCTATTCAAACGGATGGCGTTATCTTGAAGCAGCTCCGAATGATATTGGTCACCATTATTGGGGGGATAATTATTCGAATCATGACACGTCAGAAAAAATCGGTACGGGCAAGGCAAATACAAATAAGTGTGTGGAAATGTATGAGGGTGGTGCTGCTAGGGCATGTGTAGATTATGTATATAATGGCTATAGTGATTGGTTTCTTCCTAGTATAGATGAACTGAATCTCATGTATAAAAATCTTTCTAAAAAATATCCAGAACTTTTTTCTAGGGAATACTATTGGTCGAGTTCGGAGTACAGTAGCTATTCCGCATGGGTACTCGTTGGTAGTGGGGATCATTATAGCGACTTCCAGTCGACGCTACAGTACTCTTTTAAGGGGTACCATGACGACACGATGGACAAAATACCATTCAGTTACGCGGTCTATGTGCGTCCCGTCAGAGCTTTCTGATAAGCTATAATAAGTTATAAAAATAAAAGACAGATTCTGAATTGTATCAAAATCTGTCTTCAAGGATAGATGAGACATAACGCGGCTCCGGCTGCAATGTCAATAATAATATTGTCAAAAAGGGGCATCCTGCACCCCTCTTTACCTTAGTCATCGCTTCCTAGAGCTTCCAGGCCCTTCGAGTGAGACACCTTGTTGGCCTTGATATTCTTAACACAGATGGTGAATACAACAAAGGATATACATAAGAGGATTCCGGAGTAGACGGGAAGTATTCCCCAGAGGCTGAAACGCGTAAGGAGAAGCCCCAGAAGGATCGGGGTGACTGTCTGCGCCGCCATACTTGCTGCATAGTAGTAACCCGTAAACTGTCCGATCTTCTTTGCAGAACACAGCTCGACTATCATCGGGAACGAACAGTTATGGACAAGAGCCATTCCGAATCCCTTGAGTGTCCATACGACATATAAGAGGACGGGGAATGCATATTCGCCGTTGACACCGACGACTTTCCCCGACGGACCGACACCCATCATTACAAAGTAACCAAGAAGCGTCAGCAATAGTCCGCTTGAAATCGTCCACTTGCGTCCGATCTTTTCGGCAATCGATCCGGCAATCGCAAAGCCTACTACGCTTCCGAGTCCCCCGATAATCGTCAAAATCATAGTGGCGCTCGAAACACTGTTGAGGTAGTAGATTACATAGTTTCCGATATATGTTCCGATAGCGTTATCTGCCATGAACCAGAAGAACTCGGAGATGAGAATAGCAAAGAGCATTCTCCTGTTGGCAGAGCTCATCGGCTTGGAGTCGTCAATCGGATTCTCGATTTGAGCCAGCTTCTCGCCTCTCTCGAGTTCGTCCTTCATCTCCTCCTCTATCTTGTTCTCCTTGATAGTGAAGAAGAGCACCATTGCAGATATGACCATCAATATCGATGCAACAACAAACGGTATCTCGATAATGAACATCTTTCTTGCACTGTCTTCAACATTTATGTAGTTGGAGAGAGGAAGGAAGATTCCGAGAACAGTGGCGAATGCACCTCCCAGGTATCCCATTATGTTTATGATTCCGTTGGCTTTCGCCCTCAAAGGCTTAGGGGTAATATCTGGCATGAGGGAGACAGCCGGGTTACGGTACATCATCATGAAGACAAGAACGAGAGCCATCGATATGACCATACCTACGATGTTGTTATAATGGAAGAAAAGAGGTATGAACGGAAAGACTATTGCAGATACGAATGTACCTACGAGTATATAAGGCATTCTCTTTCCGAGGGGAGAAGTTGTCTTATCTGAAAGACGACCGAATATCGGGAGGAGGATTAACGCCGCAAGGTTATCTGCAGCCATGACCATTCCGACTATCCACTGCACATTCAATATGTGGCTGTTGTTGCCGTCCGCCTTTAGCTGAGAGGAGGATATGCCGTACATGCGTCTTGCGAAGATATCAGTGAGGAATGTCGGGCACCATGAATCGTATACCTGCCAGAGAAGGAGAATACCGAAGAATGCAAACCCTATAAGAAATGTTCTCTTGTAATTAAGTTTCAATTGAGAAGAATTATCCATAAAAAAACTCCATTCGCTCTATTGTAAATCCCTTTGCGATATATTTCGACAATAATTTCTTGTTTAAAAAAAGTTAAAAGTTTAAAACTATGCTGTGGCTATTACATCATTGAAAGAATTGGAAAAGTTAATAGATTTGAGAGAAGACGAACGTTCATGGAACGAGGACGGAAAGAACACTCTCCCCCTCCTTATCTCCGACAACATCGCATCACTCATCTCATATCCGGAAATAAGACGTCAGTTCGTTCCCTCAAGAGAGGAAAACACCGACACGGTAGGTACTCTCGACCCGCAGAACGAATGTATCTACTCCGTTACTCCGCGTCTTGTCAGACGATATCATAACCGTGCCGCCTTTCTTGTGACGGATAAATGTTTTGCCTACTGCCGTCATTGTTTCAGACGCCGTTTCTCGGGACACCTTATGGGAGTTGTGAGTAAAGAGGAGCTTGAAGAAGTTACTTCGTTCCTCTCTTCACACAGCGAAATAAACGAAGTTCTCCTCACGGGAGGGGATCTCTTCACGCTCTCCGACGAGGAACTCTCCTTTCTACTCTCATCTCTTAAGAAAGCAAGAAAAGATATAATCTACCGCCTCTGTACACGCTCCCTCTTGAGTGCACCGGAGCGTTTCACACCCGCTCTCTTCAAAATAATAGAAGAGAATAATTACGGCGCACCGTTCTATCTCATGACACAATTCAACTCTGCAGTGGAAATCACGGAAAAAGCAGAAGAGGCTGTAAAAGGCTTTGTGAAACTTGGTATCCCGATTATGAATCAAAGTGTACTTTTAAAGGGAGTGAATGACTCTCTCGAAGAGCAGAAAAAGCTCTCGAGAGCACTCCTCGAGAACTGCATCAAGCCGTACTATCTCTTCCAGGGTGACCTTGTGGAAGGAACAAGACACCTCAGGGTGCCGCTCTCGAAGGGGCTTGAACTGGAAGGAGAAATGAGAAAGGAGCTCTCGGGACTTGAAATGCCGGTATACACAATCGACCTCCCCGACGGCGGCGGTAAGGTTCCTCTTTCCCGGAACTACCTTGAAACCCTCGACGATGGCATATGGACGATCCTGACTCCCGATGGAGAGAAAAGACACTATCCCGATTAATCGGATAGGAGCGCTTTGATTATCGCCTCCATTCCTCTCTTTGTCTTATAGAGATCGCTCTCTTCTATGTGCTCGTCAACAATGTGCGCGAATCTCTCCTCTCCCGGGCCGTAACCTATTGTGGGTATTCCTCTCTCACCGGCATAGTGGCTGCCGTTGGTGCAGAACGAGTAGTGGCCCCACCCTTCAAAGAGGGAAACCTCTTCAAGTGCCTTGCGGCTCTTATAGGCTATTTCGTCGTCTTCTCTGTAGCACCAGGAGGGGAAGAAACGTGACGCCGAGAGTTTTTCTCCCGTGTATGTCACAGTTTCACCGAGAGCAACACGTACTTCAGCATTTATTCCTTTTTCTCTGAGAATGCTGTTTATCGGCTCTATTACGCTTTCCTCCGTCTCTCCGGGGAATGTACGCCTGTCATATGTCACACGACACTCCTCGGGAACTATGCTCATCCCGGGATAAGGCGAGGAGATGATGTCGGTAAGAACCATTATGGCCTTACCAAGGAGCGGATGCTCCTTCACTTTGATTTTCTCTATCTCATCGATTGCCTTTACAGCATTGATAACGGCATTCTCGCCCTCTTCGGGGTTTGACGAGTGGCAGCTCTTACCGTGTGCTTTGAGCAGTATTTCAGCTCTCCCTCTCTGCCCTATGTTCACCCTGCCGTGGGTGGACTCTGCAATAATTACATAGTCGGGGTTGAAGTAAGATCTCACTTCCCGTGCCGTGAGACCTTCAAATCTCTCCTCTTCGACTGTACAGGAAACAACGATCCGCCCCTTCTCGAGAGGAAGGAAGGACGATGCCGCCGCTATTGCAGCTGCAACACCTCCCTTCATATCGGAAGTACCGCGGCCGTAAAGAAGGCCGCCTTTTCTCGTAAGTTTGAAAGGAGGAACAGTCCAGAGCGTTATGTCGGGAATACCGACAGTATCGACATGGCCGTCGATAAGAACAGTCTTCCCCTTTTTCTTTCCGTTGATGACGCCGCATATGGAGCCGGAGGGCATTCTGACAGTCTCGAATGAAAGGTCGGAAAAAACAGATGAGAGAAGGTCTGTTATCCCTCTCTCATTCCCGGTAATGGATTCTGTCTCAACGAGACGCTCCAATAGATTGAGTAACTCACTCTCTGTCATATCTCAATATCCAAGATACTCCAGGACCTTGTCTATCTCCCTTCCTCTTGCCTCATCATGTTCGACTTTATACTCGTCTGACGGAAGAGTCTCACTCACTCCGATGAACTCGGGAAGCGGGAGTGTGCCGTCGGCAACACTTCTGAGATAGCTCTTGAGAGCTTCTTTAAATGTATCTGTTTCAATGATGCTGCGGGTCAATGCATCTACATCTGTCTCTCCGGGAAGTCTCTCTCTCATCGTCTCGGTCAAAGAAGATACGAAAGCCTCATCGTTAAGAAGAGCCAGGGCAAAAGCATCATAGTCAATTTCATTCTTTGATGCATTCTCTTCTATCTTTGCTTTAATATCGCTCTCGAATGTATCGAGGCGGGATGATACATAGCCTTCGCTCTTTGCGCCGACAGAGGAGATGAAATCATCGTCGTTGATGAGCTTTTCAGATACAGCCTCGGCCATTTTGTCTTCGTCCGAGCGTACAGTCAAATCTGTATCGAGCGTCTCCGGGACGGAAACAATCTCTACTGTCTGTCTGTTTTTCGCTTCTTCGAAAACAGCCGAAGAATATTTATCCATAACTCCCATGGGTCTAAGGAAGAAAGCTGCTAGAGCCACAAATACTGTAAGCGTAACAGTTACGGAAATAATAACTGAATTGGACTTTTTACTCATTTAACCCTCTTTCATTTAATACTAGCACAGTAGGCGTTGACTTGTCGAGAAAACTCCTCCATCCCTTTGTCATTGATAATTGTAATCACCTTTTTCCCGCTTGAGTATAGTCCGACCCCGATTCCGGCCTGGCTGGAGCTTCTTTTTCTGAAGTTCTCCTCGCTTATGTGGTCCCTCTCTTCGGCTCTCTTATACCTCATCTCGTATGGCGATATTACAAGAACTATTTCATTACAATACTTTACAAACCCCATCTCCTCAAGTATCGCGGCATTGATCACTGCGATTTTTCCCGTCTTCTCTATCTCGTGTGCCTTTTTAACCGTCTCTTCAACCATCCAGGGGTGGACGATGGAATTGAGGAGGGCGAGTTTGTTCTTATCGGAGAAGACAATCGGCCCGAGCTTCTTTCTGTCGACGACGCCGGATGCGAAAATCTCCTCTCCGAATGCCTCTTTAAGAGCAGCAGCATTTCTTTCAAGTGCGGCGTGTCCCAGCTTATCGACATCTATGACGACGAATCTATCATCAAGAAGAGACGCGAAAGTATCCTTTCCAGAGCAGCTCTTTCCTGTCAAACCCACTATCATAGGTGCATATCCCCCCAGCTGAGACCGCTCTCGATGGAAACACGGAGCGGAACGGGAAGAGTAACACAGCCTTCCATCTTCTCTCTTATGAGAGCCTCGAGTTCATCCTTCTCCTCATTTACCGCCTCGAATATCAACTCATCATGAACCTGGAGAATCATCTTCGATTTCATACCTCTCTTCTCCATTTCTCCCGCTATAGCAATCATGGCCTTCTTCATTATCTCGGCAGCAGTTCCCTGGATGACGGTATTGACTGCCGTCCTCTCCGCTGCAGCCTTTTCGGTCTTGTTACGGCTTCTTATTCCGAAAATCTCCCTCTCGTGTCCCCAGTATGTTTTGACATATCCGTCTCTTTCACCGTTCTTGACTGTCTCCTCGACAAAACTCTTGACCCTGCTGTAACGCTCGAAATAGCGTGTAATGAACTCCTGGGCCTCGTGGCGTGTTATGCCGAGTTCATTGGAGAGTCTGAAGGCCGACATGCCGTACATGATGCCGAAGTTGATTGTCTTGGCAACACGTCTCTCGTGGGATGTAACCTCACTTCCGTCCTTGTTGTAGATGAGTGCTGCGGTGTACCTGTGAACATCCTCACCAGAGAGAAATGCCTTCTGGAGATTCTCGTCTCCGCTCATCCAAGAAAGCACAACGAGTTCAATCTGCGAGTAGTCGGCACTGATGAAGATCCTCCCGTCCGCGGGGACGAAAGCGGAACGTATGAGTCGTCCCTCCTCTGTTCTTACAGGTATGTTCTGCAGATTCGGGCTGCGGGATGAAAGACGCCCCGTTGCAGTTCCAGTCTGGAGGAAAGTTGTATGAACACGCCCGTTTTCATCTCTCAATGTGGGAAGTACATCTATATATGTACTCTTGAGCTTCGAGAGCTGTCTGTATTCAAGAAGGTAGCCGATGATGGGGTCTCCCGAGCTTTTGAGGGACTCGAGAGTTGCTGTGTCCGTCGAATAGCCCCGCATCGTCCTCTTTCCCTTCTCGAGTTTTCTCTCGTCATACAACAGGCGTGAAAGCTGCTGTGTTGAATTAATATTGAAGGAATACCCCGCAAGGAGGTAGATGGCATCCACAAGCTCCTTGACGCGCTTATCTGTCTCGTTTTTAAGCTTTTCTATCCTTTCGGGAGAGAGAATAATTCCCTCTCTCTCCATTTTTGAGAGCACAACAAGAAGCGGAAGCTCCATTTCCCTGTAGATCTTGTCGAGGCCTTTTTCATAGAGACGTCGTGCCAATACTCTTTCAAGACGCTCGATATAATCGGCCCTCAGCGATGAGTAGAGTGCTTTCACTCCCTCGTCAACAGATTCAAGAGCACATGATGCCGTGACATCCTTAATATCGAGAAGGGTTTTGGAGAAGTATTTACCGCATAGTATCTCAAGAGTATAAACACCGTCATTTGAGGAAAGAAGCCAGCTCTCGATCATCGTATCCGATATGATGTCACAAGTGAGGGACATCTCGAAGAGGGTCTTCAAGAGTTCCTTACCAGAATGTGCAATTACCCTAATCTTCTTTGATGATATGTACTTCTCGAAGAGTGCAAGAAAATCCTCTTTTGTTATTCCGCCCTGTCCGACCGGGACATATGTAGCTTTAAGAGGCTCTGTCGAATAGGAGAAGCCGTAAACATTCTTTTCCTCCGAGAGGATAAAGAGCGCGATCGTTCCTCCCTTGAATGAGACTATATCGTTCCATGAGGCCTCAACCTCTCCCAGGCTCCGCTGAATATTATATGAGCCTTTCTCCAGGAGGTACATCTCGCTTTCGTTTAGAAGATTCTCCTTCTTTGTTTCCGCCTCTATCTCAGGAGCAGTTTCTTCCTTCTTCATGCTCTCATCCTTTTTGGGGCGCACACGCACGACAAGCGATTTGAGGTTCTTCTCCTCGAAGTCGGATAGAGCTCCCGAGAGCGTGAATGATGAGCTTTTGAGACTCCCCAGATCGAAATCGTCGGGGATGGCATCCTTAGAGAGGACCACAAGCTTCTTCGAGAGAAAAGCGTTCTCTTTTCCCTCTTCGAGTCTTTTTCTTTCACTCTCCTTGAGAGAGCCCAGGTGCCTGTATATACCTTCGAGAGAAACATACTCCCCGAGGAGTCTCACCGCACCCTTCTCCCCGATACCGTTGACGCCGGGAACATTATCGGCCTTATCACCAAGGAGAGAGAGAAAGTCGACAATCTGCTCGGGATAGACGCCGTACTCCTCCTTAACATCATCACGTCCCATCATTCTGTACTGGCTGTCACCTTTTTTCTTTGGGGGGCGGAGTATCGAACAGGATGGACTTACAAGCTGACATAGATCCTTGTCTCCCGAAACGATTACAGTCTTCCAGCCGTCCTCTTCCGCTTTCGCGGCGAGGGATGCCATAACATCATCAGCTTCAAACCCGCTCTTTGAAACAACGGGTATATTCATCTTCCTCAATGTCTCTTTTATCGGCTCCACGTTGCTGTGGAGATCTTCCGGAGCCTTTTCCCTTGTTGCCTTGTACTCGGGATAGAGGATATGTCTGAACGTCGGCTCCTTCTCATCCATTGTGACGGCAAGACCATCCATTTTGTTGTCTTTCAATATATGAAGCAGGGTCTGGAAGAAACCGTAGTAGGCGCTTATGTTGTTACCGTTTCTGTCTGTGAGCGGGCGGGAAATGAAAGCCCAGTAGCTTTTGTATATTATGGAATATCCATCGAGGAGAAAGAGAGTCTTATCGTAGACCTTTTCCTTCTTCTCCTTCTCTTTTTTCTCTTTTTCTTCCTGCTCTCTCTTTACTTTCGAGAGCCGCTCTCTTTCTTTCTGTCTGTTCTCTTTCTCGATTAGTTCCTGATCCAAATCCGCATTAGTAAAGAGTAAGCCGTCCATTTTATACCTCTACGGGTATTATAATGGAAAAAGGAAGATAATTAAACTCAAGTCAACTTCGTAAGTAAAGATGATGCAAGCCCCTCTATGTTCTCTGTCAACTTCGAGAAAGATTCGGGGCTGAGAATATCGCCGAGTCTCTCTTCGAAATCTCTGAATGCCTCAGAGGAGATGAATGACTCGACTCCGTCCTTTCCTTTGGAGAGAGCGGAAGCGAGGGCCTCGACCAATTCCTTACCCTTTGACGAGGATAGATAATCTTCTATCTCCTCCTTTTCCTTCTCGCTCAGGTAATCGGCTTTGTCCAAAACGGCTTCAACCATATTCCCCACAACTTTATCCACTTCATATGTCGTCCCGAAGTATTTAAGAGAGAGCTCCGGGAAAAAGAAGTATATGACCACAAAGACCACGAGAGCAATGAAAACAACAGTCAAAAGCCCTTTGAAAAAACCGACATTCTTTCCTTTCATAACTGCTCCTTAGAAAATCCTGAAGAGCACGCCGACTGTCGCCTGGCTCTCCTTGAGAGACGGTGTGAGGACACTTATGACCGATATCTCTCTTGTCTCGTTGAGAGAGTTTATGCTCTCTGCTGTCGGCATAACAAGAGAACAGAAAAGCGTTATGTTCTTCCCGAGGTTTATGTCCAGACTTCCCTTGTAGAAGAGAGTCGAGGAGAGAGCAACATCTTTGAAATCGGGCTTTGAAAGACCGTTGAAATACCAGTCGTTTCCGCTTTTCACCGCACTTGTCTTGAGTCCCCCGCCGATGAGGAAGTCGACAAAGAAGAGCTCGGCTTTCAAGGAAAGCGTTGTCAAAAGATCGAACTTCTCGAGTACAAGCTGCTCTGTAAACGATGTCCGTATACTCTCTTCAAAAGTAAGGTACCCTATATTCAATCTCAAATCAGCACCGAGCTTATAATTGCTGAAGCTTAAATTCTCGGGATTTACAGGCTTATCGCTCTCAATATCTATCGGCATATCGATAGTGTATGAAGGACCTATCTGGAGAACAGAGGCAGACAGTGTCGAAATAATAAATATAAGTATCAATAAAACAGCAATGTTTTTCTTTTTCATTCAAAACCTACAAAGACAAAAACCACATAGATTGTTAAAAGTTACACTTTTCCTTTTCGTAAGCTTTGTCAAGCTCAATAAGCCATACCGAGGCATCGCCGTCGGAAGGCATTCTCCAGTCCGAGCGCGGAGAGAGTGTGACAGCCCCCACCTTCGGACCGTCGGGAAGGCAGCTTCTCTTGAACTGCTGGGAGAAGAAACGTTTTATGAAGACTCTGAGCCACTTGTAGATAGTCTCTCTATCATACTTACCGGAGAAAGCGTACTCTGCAAGCCTCAGCGTCTTTGAAGAGGAGAAAGACTGTCTCACAATCGAATAAAGGAAGAAATCATGAAGCTCATAAGGTCCTACTATATCTTCTGTAACCTGGTCGATTTCATTCTCCTTCCTTCCCGGAATGAGTTCGGGAGAAACAGGAGTGTCGAGAATGTCATAGAGAACAGCCTTCCCCTCATCCGAACTCTCACTGTCGGCATAGTATTTGACGAGGCTTCTTACAAGAGTCTTGGGAACTCCTGTATTGACAGCGTACATCGACATATGGTCCCCGTTGTATGTAGCCCAGCCGAGTGCAAGTTCCGAGAGGTCCCCCGTTCCGACGACAAGGGCTCCGATCTTGTTCGCCCAGTCCATTAAAACCTGAGTGCGTTCACGCGCCTGCGAGTTTTCATATGTTACGGACCAGTCCTCCTCACTCTGCCCTATATCGCGGAAATGACTTCTCACCGATGTTGTGATATCGACCTCGATGAAATCGGTCCCGAGTGCAGATGCAAGTTTTTCGGCGTTGCTCTTTGTCCTCTTTGTCGTTCCGAAACACGGCATCGTAATAGCTTTAATATTTTTCCTGTCTATCGAGAGAGCGTCGAAAGCTTTAACTGTTACAAGGAGGGCAAGCGTGCTGTCAAGTCCTCCCGAAAGGCCGATAACGCACTTATTGCTTCTTGTGTGCTCGAGTCGTCTCTTGAGCCCCAGTGACTGCAGTAGGAGAACTTTCTCGCAGCGTTTTTTCAAGTTCGAGTCGTTTGCCGGAACAAACGGATGCGGATCGACAAACCTGGTAAGCGTTGTTTCCTCTTCGTTGAATGTAATCGGGATATAGCAATAGCCGTCCTCTTTCAACGGGAATGTGTTTCTCTTTGCCCTCTCCTTTTCAAGTTTATCTGTGTCGATTTCACTGATGAGGAGCTTCCCCGAGCTGTAGGAAGAAGATGCAAGTATTGTGCCGTCCTCTGCTATTATATCGGCACCGGTAAAAACCATATCTGTCGTAGATTCACCTTCCGAGGCATCGGAATATATGTAGGCAGAGAGTGTTCTTGCGCTCTGCATGGAAACGAGGCTCTTTCTGTACTCCTCCTTTCCGACTAGTTCATCAGAGGCACTGAGATTGACAATAAGCGTTGCGCCTGCGAGTGCGTGGTGTGTTGACGGGGGATCTGCAACCCAGAGGTCTTCACATATCTCGCATGCGATCTTGAGAGAAGAAGGAACATCCGCCGAGAGAATTATCCTGTTTCCGAGAGGAACCTTTCCCCAGGGCGTATCTATAAAAACATTTTCCTCCACGCACAGGGTGAACCATCTTGTCTCGTAAAACTCCCCGTAGGTCGGAAGGTTCTTCTTTGCAACAAATGCAAGTACCTTTCCTCTCTGTATTACAGCGGCGGTGTTAAAGAGCTTGGAGCCGTGTTTGAGCGGGTACCCCACAAAGACGAGTATATCGGATTCGAGCGTCGAGTCGGCTATCATTCTCAATTGAGAGGCTGCACTCTTCAGCAGAGACTCCTGGAAGAAGAGATCGGAGCATGTATAACTTGTAATCGACATCTCGGGAAATACAAGAACCTTGACCTTTTCTTTTACAGCTTCATTTATATGTTTGATAATTTCCCCTCCGTTGTATTCGGGATTCCCGACCTTCAAAGAGGGAGAGACAGCAGCAACTTTAACAAATCCATCTTTCATATCGATAAGATAACATATATCCCCCGTTTCGTTAACAAAGAGGCACCAAACAAAAATAAGTTCATTCCTCAGTCATGAAATGCGCTTCCATCCATGGAGACGGTAGTGAGTCTATCTCAATTCGGAACGCATGCGTTCCATTTTGGAAAAGTCAGAAGGAAGAGAATGCAGAATCAGATAAATCGGCCCCGCTCTCTTCTATGTACTCGAGCGGTTTGAAACCGAATATTGATGCAAAGATATTTGAAGGAAACACAGTCACTGTATTGTTATAGGAAAGCACATACCCGCCGTACTCTTCACGTGCTTTGAGAAGCTCTTTCTCTATCTCTTCCACTTGCTTTGAAAGATTAATGAAGTTCGTGTCAGCTTTAAGCTCCGGATATCTTTCTTCAAGTACCGAAACAATATTCTCAAGGCTGGAAGATGAGCCGAACTGACGTCTTTCACCTGTTACCCTTTCAAGAGTTTCCTTCTCATGTCTGCTGTATCCTTTTGTTATATCGATAAGACGTGTGATAAGCGAATAACGCTTCATAAGATAAGCCTTAATCACACTTTTTGCAGCATCACACTTATTCTTGAGCTTTGTAAACTTATTAAAGAGGAACACACTCCATACAAAAAGAAGGACAATAAGGCATTCCAGTATAATCAAAGCTGTTTTCATCGTCCCTATCCTCAAAGAACAAAAACACTTGTGTAATAACTTCTTGCTATGCTCTCCCCGTAACGCTCAAGAACATACTCCTTAACTGTCTTTCCATCGATTGTTTCGGGAATATCAGAGCCGAGTCTTACAAGAGTCCCCACTTCGCCGTGACGCGCTGTACGAATTGCATATTCAACCGGAAGATATTCACCTCCATCAACATGTTCGTTCACATTGCATCCTTGAGCAGCAGAAGCATACATAATTCTGTAATTCAGATCATGCTTCACTGCGAAGCAGAAAACGCTGTTAACCCCGTCAACTTTTATATCGGCATCTGCTCCGAGAGAGATAATGTATGGAATAAAATCTGTCTCCAATTCCAGAAGATATGATTCTGTAGAGCAGAGTTTCAAAGCTGTTGTCAATACAAGGGGATTTGTATAATCGGCACCTGCGTTAACAAGTGCCTGAGCTGTTGATATATCTTTATTGCGTTCGTTGAGCTGTCTTATCGCTTGAACAAGCGCCGGATAGCCGTTTATCTCGAGATTCGGATCAGCCCCATCGTTGAGCGCTCTTTTCACAATATCCTTATCGTTGTTGATTATTCCTTCCCGCAGCCTATCGTCAGCGCTCTTCCCTTCAGGAAGAACAATGACAATGAGGACAATGGTGAAGATCACAGCAAGAACAGCTATTAAAACAGCTAAACGAGTCTTCATTAGTTCTCTCTAATCGTATTACCGAACTTATCTGTGAACTTTTTCGCTTTGATAGTTGCCAGATCAAACAACCACCAGACGATATCGACAGCAGAAAGCATAAGCATAGCAGCATTCTTATTGGTAATGCTGGAGATGATTCCTAAAATCAGAAGAACAGGCATAACAATACCCGAGACAAACTTGCCGACAGCGAATCTGTGTACCCCCAGAAATCCCATCGTCAGACAGAGACGAGAAACTTTTGAGAGACTCTCCGAGCTTGTTACCTTTGCTTTTTCCAGAGCTTCTGCTTTTTTTGACTCTTTCTCTACTTTGCCACCCTTTCTATTTGCCTTTACTTCGTCCTGAGTTTTAAAATATTCGCCCGGATGTCTTTGCAAGAAATCAATCTGGCACCTTTCTGAACAGAAATGTTTTACATATTCATCTCTATCCGGACCTTTACCATCATCAGTAAGAATTTTAACAAGAGCTTTCCCTCCTGTCCAATCTTTCGACCATAACCGATACCTATCCGTCACATAGGATCTTCCACATTCCTCACAGATGAAGTAAGTACTCATTTTTTCTTCTCCTCATATAAACGTAATTTTTCTTTTCCCCATATATACCAGTCGATTTCCCGCTTGGTACCTTTG
>CAVHKW010000030.1:0-13872 GCA_963636745.1 uncultured Oscillospiraceae bacterium
AGGAATTAAAAAGCAAAGCACTTGGGTTGGAACGGCGGGGAAGAAAAGAAAGCTCCGGTCAGACGGGAAGCATCAAAGAGGCGTTTTTCTCCCGTCGAGAATGTGACAAGCATCATCATACCTCCGAGCGGCTTACAATCAACCTCTTTGATACCACTTTTCATTTCTCCCGCATAACATATTCCATCTTTGATATACATTATCATTTCCTCTAATCACATCGGCTTAATCGTATCGAAATGTTCTCCTTTCACAGCCTGATTCCACGCCTTATATGCTTCCTCCTCATGGAATGCAAGCCACCCTGATACCATTCGGAATTGCTTCACTAAAGAAAGCCGGCGAGAAGTAGGCGTAGCGCAGCTTTTTTCTAAAATATACTTCTTGAAGAACACCCGGATGAACTCGAGGACATCTACGATGCAATGGATGAGAGGAAGAAAGTAAAAGCAGGAAAAGAAAAAACATATTCTCTCGAAAGTGTAGCAGAGGAGCTTGGTTATGAATGTTGAGTTCACCGACTCGTCAAGAAAACAACTAAAAAAGATTGACGAATACAATAGAAACAAAATCCTCAAATACCTCTTGAAGATCCGACAAGCAGGGGAAGGCATTGGAACAAAGCCTGAAAGGATTCCGGCTATGCAGAGTTGGAGACTATCGCATTATACGCAGCATTGCAGAAGACCAAATGCTGGCACTTGTGCTTAAGATAGGACCCAGACGGTATATCTACAGGTGATGCAGAGGACCAGCACACAAATACAATAGAATTAAACATCATTACAAAACCATGAGATCGGCATCTTGAATAATATATCGATCTGGATATAATTAACTCAAGAGTTAATAACTTAGGAGTTAATAATTGTGTTTGTCGACAAATTCATAGGCAGAGAAAAAGAGCTTGATTTTCTGGAATCTTTATATCTATCGAACAAATTTGAAATGCTCATACTTCACGGAAGGCGCCGTGTTGGAAAATCCTATCTCTTAAGTCATTTTGCAAGAATTCACAACGAGGACACAGTGTATTTCACTGCTACAAAATCATCGGAAAAAAGCAACGTGCAAAATTTCTCAAAAGCGCTTGAGAATACGCTGGGAGCCGGAAGTTTCACCAGTGCGTTTACAAAGTGGCAGGAAGTCTACTCGTTCATAGAAACAATTGAAATAAAAAACAGGCTTGTTATCATAATCGATGAGTTCACTTACCTTTATACCTCCAACAAGGCGTTTGATTCCGAACTTCAGAATGCAATTGATAATATATTCAAAAACAAGAATATTTTCCTTATATTATGCGGATCGGAAGTATCTGTAATTGAAGAGTTGTTTGATACACAGTCCAAACCGCTTTACGGCAGGAAGACAGCAGATTTGAAACTGCTTCCGTTCACATATAAAGAGGCAAGGAAATTCTTCCCAGGATATTCCAATGAGAAAGCATTGACTGCATATTCCATTCTGGGCGGCATTCCATTGTACCTGTCGCTCTTTGATGACACACTTTCAATTAAGGACAATGTTATAAAGAATTGCCTTTCAACCACGGGATATTTATTCAATGAGGTAGATACCCTCCTCAGGATGGAATTGAAGGAAACACATCTATACAAGGAGATAATGGAAGCAATCAATGCCGGCTCATCAACTTTCAGCAATATAAGAGAACAAATTGACGAAGTTCCCGCAAAGATTAGCAAATATATCAACGTATTGATCGGTCTGGGGTTGATAAAGAGAGAAATTCCCTGCGGCGAAAAAGAAAATTCACGAAATACTCTCTATTCAATCAATGACAACTATTCCGCCTTCTACTTCAGATTTATCTACAAACACCTTAATATGCTCAACGGGCTGATATCTCCCGAGTTGTACTATGACCGCGAATTGACAAAAGAAAAGCTTAATTCTTTTATAGGCCATCGCTTCGAATCAATATGTGAAACATATCTGAAGGAAAAGTTCTACAAAGGAGAGATGCCCTTCTTTGCCGAACAGCTGGGGCGTTGGTGGGGTTCCAACCCTGTTCTTAAGAAGCCTGAAGAGATCGATATTGTGGCTCTGGACAAAGAGAATGCGCTCTTCGCTGAATGTAAATACAGAGAGGCGGCATTTGACGAAAAGCAGCTCTCCGACCTTTTGGACTCTTCCATGTGCATAAACAGGAAGAACAAATACTACATGATCTTCTCCAAAAACGGCATAACCGACGAAGTTAGAAAAATGATAGAAGGTAATCCTTCCTATATGATTGTCGAGTTGGATGACTTGTTTGCCTAGTCACGCTATTCAAACAACCTGCCCCGCTTTTCATGCTACCGCTCTTTTCATTTGGATTATTCTCCGCAAATTTATGCTTTTTGCGGATATTTTTCAAAATAATCGACTATGCCATAACAGCAATTAACCGTTAGACCGTAGACACATTGATATATCCACTATACAGCAAAATCTGCAAAGATCTTAATTTTAATGCTTAAAAATAGGAGGCTTCATGTCAGCTTTCTCATCCACTTAGATTTACAAATGATAAATGATAAGATAAATGATAAGATAAATGATAAGATAAATGATAAGATAAATGATAAAATGATAAGTTAAAAGGATTTAAATGTTGTCATAATTACTCCTTCCCAAAGATCATGGATCAGAGTAGAAAAACCTATGTCAAAAATGAGAAATCCCACAGGAAATGTTATTGAGCCGATATTTGTTGTTAAATAATCGACTGTACTTATTTACCAATGAATCGTCAGAGCACATAACATTCACACAATTCAACATGTGACGAAAGCTACATTTATTTTTCATTGTGTTGTAAAATAGATTGCATGGAAAATGATAGTGTATAATTAAGTCGATGCTTTGACTTATCAAGCTAAGGAGCATATTCGATATGGGAAGATTTGTGAATCCGGACAATTCGGCTTTCAAGGATGCATTGAATTCTGACATTTATGTAGACAAAAGTGGCCTTATCAATTACTTGAATAAAGTCATGTGCTCATCCGAGAAGTTTATCTGCAACAGCCGTCCACGCCGTTTCGGTAAGTCGATGACAGCCAATATGATTGCAGCCTATTACTCGAAAGGGGCGGACTCAGACTCCTTGTTCTCCTCTCTTGAAATAGGCTCATCCGCTGACTACAAAAAACACCTAAATAAATATGATGTCATTCATTTTGATGTCCAATGGTGCATAAACCCCGCCGGTGACGTCGAGAGAGTTATTCCATATATCGAAAGCTCGATAATCGGGGAATTGAAAGAATATTACCCGGAACTAATCAATAACGAGGACAAATCGCTACCTGAAGTGTTGTCAAGAATTAATAACAAAACGGGCAGCAAATTCGTTTTCATCATCGATGAATGGGACGTTCTCATCCGTGATGATGCCAAAAATAATAAAGTGCAGGAAGAATATATCTCATTCCTGAGGGGATTATTCAAAGGAACAGAACCGACTAAATACATTGCTCTTGCTTATTTGACCGGGATTCTACCTATCAAGAAAGAGAAAACACAGTCCGCGCTTAACAATTTTGATGATTACACCATCATAGATGCAGGTCCCTTTGCTGAATATATGGGATTTACAGAAGACGAAGTCAAGGCTCTATGCGTAAAATACAACAGAAACTTTGATGAGGTGAAAAGGTGGTACGACGGTTACCTCCTCGGCAGCTTTCATGTTTACAATCCGAAGGCCGTAGTCTCAGTAATGTTCAGCGGTGATTTCAAAAGCTATTGGTCAAACACCGCAAGCTATGATCTCATCGTCCCCCTGGTCAACATGAACTATGACGGCCTTAAGAGGGCTGTCATAACAATGCTTTCAGGAAGCGAGGTAAAAGTGGATGTAAGGACATTCAAGAACGATACGGTGAGTTTCGAATCGAAAGATGATGTCATGACATATCTTATCCACCTGGGGTATCTTGCATATAACAAGAATAAGAAAACAGCTTTCATCCCCAACGAGGAGATCAGAGAGGAGATGGCATATGCCGTCAGGAAAAAGAGCTGGAAGGAAATGATTGCTTTCACAAAGAGATCGAATGCAGTAATTGAAGCTGTGATCAATGAAGAGAGCTCTCTTGTTGCAGAGAAAATAGAAGAGATACACGATAAGTATATCCCGTCTCTCTACTACAATGACGAGAACTCCCTCTCCTCTGTTATAACACTTGCATTCCTCTCATCCATGGAATTCTACTCAAGGCCCTTGAGAGAACTCCCAACCGGTAAGGGATTTGCCGACATTGTATATCTTCCGAAGCCTGAATACAGAGAGGACTATCCGGCACTTCTGGTTGAGCTCAAGTGGAATAAAGATGCACTGAGTGCCATCGACCAGATAAAAGAGAAGAATTATCCCTCCTCCATTAAAGACTGGACAGACAATATTCTTCTTGTCGCCGTCAACTACGACAAGAAGAGTAAAAAGCACGAGTGTGTTATTGAAAGGCTTTGATTAATATCCTTCGGGGTTCTTTCTCTGCCAGTTCCAGGATGAGAGACACATATCGAAAAGGGAGTGTTCAGCCTTCCACCCGAGTTCCCTTTCAGCCTTCTCTGGGGATGAGTAGCAGATTGCTATATCGCCCGCTCTTCGGGGTACTATTTTATACGGGATCTTGACGCCACTTGCTTCCTCGAACGCCTTCACGACATCAAGCACGGAGTATCCCTTACCTGTTCCGAGATTGTAGATACTGACTCCTCTCTTCTCTCTTATTGCCTTGAGCGCCTTGACGTGGCCCGAAGCGAGATCCACAACATGGATGTAATCCCTGACGCCCGTTCCGTCGTGTGTCGGGTAGTCGTTACCGAATACGTTGAGTTCCTTTCTCTTACCGACTGCAACCTGTGTTATGTAGGGCATGAGGTTATTGGGAATCCCGTTCGGGTTCTCCCCGATGAGTCCCGACTCATGGGCACCAATGGGGTTGAAGTATCTTAAAAGAACTATATTCCAGGGATTCGGGTCATTGTTTTTCACATCGGCCGTGTGCATGGCAGTCATCATATCTTCAAGCATGCTCTTCGTCTCGCCGTATGGATTTGTGCACTTTCCCTTCGGGCAGTTCTCCGTGATCGGGATTTCCACGGGGTCGCCGTAGACTGTCGCAGACGAGGAGAAGATTATATTTTTCGAGCCGTTATCTCTCATAACACTGAGAAGAGTGAGTGTTCCCGTGATATTGTTGTCATAATACTCCCACGGCTTGAGAACGCTCTCCCCCACAGCCTTGAGACCGGCAAAGTGTATCACGGCATCGAATCTGTTCTCTTTGAAAACCTTCTCGAGGCCTTTTCTATCTCTTATATCGCAGTTGTAGAAAGGAATCCTTGAATGAGTAATCTCCTCGACTCTCTCGAGTGCCTTTATATTCGAGTTCGAGAGATTATCGAGTACGACGACATCCTCCCCCGCTTCCCTGAGAGCGATGAGCGTATGAGATCCAATATACCCGACTCCGCCTGTTACAAGAATATTCATGGCTCCTCCTTATCTGACGCCCTTGAAGTAGCCGTAACTGCGCAGCGCCTCGACTATCGTCTCAACTGCACTCTCGGCATCCTTTGCCTTCTCCGCTTCACTCATGACTCTTATAAGAGGCTCGGTTCCACTCGGCCTGACAAGTACCCTTCCCTTTCCAGAGAGTCTCTCCGTCTCCTTGTCGACAACACTCTTTATCCTATCGTCATTGAGTACACTGTTCTTGTCGCTGACGACGACATTTACTAGTGTCTGCGGATAGTCGACCATATCGGATGAGAGTTCGAGGAGAGTGGATCCCGTCTTCACCATTACTTCGCTCAATACCAGGGATGTCAGAATGCCGTCTCCCGTATTGAGATACTTACTCATGATGATGTGGCCCGACTGCTCGCCACCGATAACATTGCCGTGTTCCTCCATCCACTCGTGGACGAAGCGGTCACCGACCTTTGTCTGGGTGTATAGAATGCCCTTTCTCTCGAATGCCTTATAGAGCCCCATATTCGACATCACAGTTGTGACGACCGTGTTGTTGTCGAGTTCGCCGTTATCCTTGAAATAGTTACCGAGGATATAAAGGATGCGGTCTCCGTTGATTACGGCGCCGGTTCTGTCGAGAGCGATACATCTGTCGCTGTCGCCGTCATAGGCGAAGGCTGCATCGTAGTCCCCTTCCATTACGAGCTTTCTCAACCCATCTATATGAGTCGAACCTGCATTCTTGTTTATGTTGGTTCCGTCGGGGGTATCGTTAATGACACTCACCTTTGCCCCGAGTCTTCTGAAGACCTGGGGAGCAATTGCATAGGAAGCGCCGTTCGCGGTATCGAGAAGGATATTCAGCTGGCTGAGATTTGTCTTGATTGAAGACGAGAGGAATCCCGAATACATGATTCTTGCATCGGCATAGTCTACAACGCGGCCTATGCTCTCTCTTGTCGTGAGCGGGATATCACCACACGCTGAGGTATCGCGGTCCATATATTCCTCGACGAGAGAAAGAAAGTCATCGTCCATTTTATCCCCCATTGACGAGAAGAGCTTTATTCCGTTCTCGTAGTAGGGATTGTGGGATGCACTTATCATGATGCCGCAGTCGAAGAACTGTGTTCTTGTTATGTATGAAACACTCGGTGTTGTAGTGACATGCATGTTATACGCATCGGCACCCGATGCCGCAATGCCGGAGAGCAGCGCGTACTCGAGCATATAAGAGCTCAGACGGGGATCCTTACCCACAAGTATCTTGGCACTGTGGGGACCTCTGTCCTTTGAAAAGTACCAGCCGAGAAATCGTCCGATCCTGTATGCATGGTCGAATGTCAATTCGACATTGGCCTCTCCCCTGAAGCCGTCGGTTCCGAAATATTTACCCATTATCTGATCTCCTTTTCAACTATATCATTCTCGCCTTTGTAGATGGAGTTCTCCCCCACACAGCCCCTCACTCTCGAGAGAGGATATATATTGGTGTGCTTCCCGATAACAGTGCCGGGACACAGCACGCTGTTGCACCCCACTTCAACCCAGTCACCGAGGAATGCACCGACCTTCTTACGCCCGGTCTCGATCATCTCACCTGTTACTCTGTCCTTGATTACAACCAATGTTTTATCGGATTTGACGTTGCTTGTAAGGCTTCCCGCCCCCATATGGGACTTGTAGCCGAGTATGGAGTCCCCGACATAGTTGTAGTGCGGAACCTGTACACTGTCCGATATTATGACATTCTTGAGCTCCACGGAGTTTCCGATGACACAACCCTCCCCTACGAGGGCACCACCCCTTATGAAGGCTGAGTGTCTCACTTCGGTCTTCGGTCCTATTATGCACGGCCCGTTTATCCATGCCGTTGGATATACATTTGCCGAAGAATGGATCCAGACATCGTCTCCCTTCTTTATGTAATCGTCACCAAGCTCTCCCCCTATTTTCAAAATGAGGTCCTTTATACCGTCAAGAGCCTCCCATGGATACTCAAAAGAGAGAATATAGGAGGAAGCAAGAGAGTGCCCCTCTTCATATAAATCATGAGTTCTATACATCTGTGTCACCTTAAAAAACTTTCTTTGAAAATACCACAATGGTGAAGCAATAACAATTATTTTCCCGTCATTATGCTTATTATGGTCCTGTCGGTCTCTCTCATCCCGACTGTTGCGAGTTCCCCGATATTCCTGATTGTGTTCTCGACACCCTTTGTGACGATGCCGTCCCCGGAAAGGAACTGGCTCCTGTTGCGGGTCATCTCGAATCCCAGAAGTCCGGCCTCCACTGCCGATGCTATCTTTGCCGCACAGCTCGGTTTGGCACCGTCACATATCATACCGCTCTCTATTGCAAGGGAGTTCACAACGGCATGTGAAATCTCCCTCTCCCGTCCCCCGTAGAGGTAGCATATTCCGGCAGAGGCACCGCATGCTGCACTTGTCGCTCCGCAATATGCCGAGAGAGTTCCTATTGCCGACTTTATATGTATGGCAACCAGGTTCGAAACAACAAGGCTCCTAATAAGAAGGTCGTCGGAGGCGTTCATATCGCGGGCATAAACTATGACCGGAATCGAGACGGTAAGGCCCTGGTTACCCGAGCCGGAGTTTATGATGACAGGCTTCTCCGAGCCGCTCATTCTCGAATCAGACCCTGCCGCGGCATATGCCTTGGCCCTGTTATGGACACTATCGCCGTAAGAGGAGAGAAGTATCGACCCGATGTTGGCTCCTCTCTCGTTTTCAAGTCCGTCCTCGGCCGCCGCCATATTGTACTCTATCTGGCGCTCTATCGTCTCCCTTACATCTTCGATATCTAGAGAGGATGCAAACTCGACTATTCTTTCGATGGTAAGAAGATTCCTGTTCTCCTTTCCTCTGCTCTCCTCCTCGTATTTCTTCTCGAACAACACCTCGTCGTTCTTCCTGACAAGTATGACGTTGGTGTGGTTGCCCGCAATTTCCGCATAGGCTTTTTCCTTTCCCTCATAAGCCTCGACTATTATCGAAAATACATACGGCCTCTTTGAATGTTCTACATTGATCTCTGCTCTTTCAAGGTATTCCTCTATGCGCTCCACATCCCCATCCGAGAGAGATGAGAGCACCTCGAGCTTCTTCTCCGGCTTATTTGAAATCACACCCGCGGCGACTGCTCTCTTTATGCCCCGTCCTCCGTTGGTATTGGGAACGACAACGCTCTTGACGTTCTTTATTATGTTGCTCGAGACATATATATCGATCCTGTCGGGAGGAGAAGAGAGAAGAGACGAGCATATCGAAGTGCAGTAGGCGATTGCTATCGGCTCGGTACAGCCGAGAGCAGGAACAAGTTCCTCTTTGAGTATATCAACAAATTCTTTATAAGTATTTTTATCCACCATTGTAGTGTCCACCCCTTACAGGATTAAGGCAAGTTTAATTTCATAGAGCACTGCATTCAAATAGTAATACCCTTTTGACTGTTGATAATTTTCTAGCGTTCATTCAAAAGGAACGCCATGTAATGAGGAACTGTCAATACTTCTCCTACTCTGCCAACATTATAGTCACCGATCTTAATTGCATTATCTACATGATACTTGTCTTTATTCATCAGTATTGTCTTCAAACTCTTGGCATTACCATTGACTGCCTTCACTTCAACTAGAGTTACCTCTCCCTTATACCTTATGCAAAAATCTATCTCGAGGCCGGAATCCCTGCTGAAATAATACAGCTTTCTACCCATTTTCATGAATGTCTCAGCTATAAGATTCTCAAATACAGCCCCTTTATAAATATACATGTTACCGGTGAGGATATCAGCTGCCGTGCCTTCTTCAAGGCTCCCGGTAAGAAGTCCGGTATCTGCCATATACACTTTGAATTGATCCTGTACTGCATTTCCATCTAAAGGAAGTTGCGGAATATTCAGATTGTAGCACCTTCCTATTATCCCGGCATCCTCAATCCATTGAATACTTCCTTCATATTGTGACGATGTTGCTCCCTTCTTGACCACAGAAAACTGAAACTTGCGATTTTCCTTTGAAAGCTGTCTCGGGATTGATTCATAGCACTCTCTGATTTTAACCTTGTCTTCTTTCGGAGCATACTTGATGATATCTTCTTCATAGGAGTTGATAATATCCTTCTGGACTTTATAAACAAGATTAATCTGACGTGTCTCTATAAAGGCTTGCACCGCTTCAGGCATTCCGCCTACAACAATATACTGTTTAATCAAATCTCCGAGTTTTTTGTGCACAGCAGGCGGAACACATTCTTCCTTGTTCAAACACTCTCTCAAAAGCTCTATCACATCTTCGGAAATACTATTCGCCCAGAGAAACTCCTCAAAATCAAGAGGATACATTTCCACGATAGTTTCGTATCCGACTGGAATCGATGTTTTTCTTTCTCCATATCCTTTCACCCCAAGAAGAGATCCAGTCGCTATAACATCATATCTTCCATCCAGCTTGAAGAATTTCAAAGACGTCCTCGCTTCCGGGCACTCTTGAATCTCATCAAGGACAATGACCGTATTTTTAGTGATAAACCTAACGTTTTTAATGAAAAGGCTGATCATCATCACGAGATTATCAACTTCGAGAGAACCGGCAAAAATACTCTTATAATCAGGGTTTTCATAGAAATTAAGATAGACAACGCTTTTATAATTTTTCCTGGCAAATTCCATAACAGAAAATGTCTTACCACACTGTCTCACTCCCTTTACAATCAAGGGCTTATGTTCCGGTGTAGTTTTCCAATCAGATAAGAGCTTTTCAATCTTTCTTTTAAGCATTTCTTCCTCTTATAACAAAATATAAAATATAGCACAGATTATTTCAAGTGACTTTTTCGTCTTATGCCAATATTTTTCAAGTGACTTTTGACTATATTCCAATATTTTCTAAGTGACTTTTCACATTAGTCCAATATTTTTCAAGCGACTTTTTACTCTACACAAATATTTTCCCAGCGCCTTTTGACTGTAATTTAATATTTTCCCAGCGACTTTCAGGATATGAATAACACTTTTTCGTCGATATTGTAATCAAGCAGCTCCTTTCTGCTTATCTGATACCGTCTTGAACTTTTCCCCTTTGAGTGGGATTATTCACTTATGCATAAGAGTGACAGGGCAATAGACTTTACACAGGGTGATCTCAAAAAGGAGATCATTCTTTTTGCCATGCCTCTTTTCCTGGGGAATCTTTTCCAGCAGCTTTATAATACGGCTGACTCGTTGATTGTCGGTAACACACTCGGTGCGGAGGCACTTGCGTCCGTATCGTCATCGGGACCGCTCATATTCATGATGACCGGCTTTTTCAACGGAGTTGCGACAGGAGCTGGAGTTGTAATATCGAAATACCTCGGAGCGGGAGACAAGAAGAGAGTCAAGGACGCAATACACACGGACCTGGCCTTCGGTCTTGTCTCGGGCGTCATTCTCACCATTCTCGGCGTGGCATTCACTCCAACTGTGTTAAGGCTTATGAAAACTCCGGAGAATATCATGGAAGGAAGCATCTCGTACTTCCGTATCTACTCCATGGGAATCATATTCTCGGTCATGTACAACATAACAATGGGTATCATGAATGCATGCGGAGACTCCACCCACCCTCTCATCTACCTTATCATATCGAGTATCACGAATGTCATTCTCGACTTCTTCTTCATAACGGTGCTCCACACAGGTGTCGGAGGAGCGGCTGCTGCAACGACAATCGGACAGGCTCTGTCATTCATCCTTTCATTCATAAGGCTGATGAGGACAAAAAACGACTACAGGGTCGAGATAAAGGAGATCAAATTCAACAAACCGCTCCTGGGCGAGATCATACGCTACGGTCTACCTTCGGGCATCCAGAATTCCGTAATTGCCATCGCTAATCTCGTTGTACAGTCCAACATAAACACATTCAGCTCCACGGCGGTTGCCGGAAGCGGCGCATATGCAAAGATTGAGGGATTTGCCTTCATCCCGATTACATCGTTCTCGATGGCGCTCTCTACATGTATAAGCCAGAATCTCGGGGCGAGAAACTACGAGAGGGCGAAAGAGGGCTCACGGTTCGGGATCTTTTCATGCCTCGTGCTCTCGGAGACTATCGGCCTCATCGTCTTCTTCTTCGCTCCCGGGCTCATAGCTCTCTTTAACAGGGATCCGGAAGTAATCGCAATAGGCGTCAAACAGTCACATATCGAGGCGCTCTTCTTCTGTCTTCTCGCGCTTTCACATTCGATAGCGGGCATTATGAGAGGAGCGGGAAAGGCAAAGGTTCCGATGTTCGTCATGCTCTCCATATGGTGCATGCTCCGTGTAACATACATAACCATTGCACTCAGGATATCGCACACGATAGACCTCGTCTACTGGGCTTATCCCCTGACGTGGACACTCTCGAGCATAGTATTCGTCATCTACATGAAGAACTCGGACTGGATACACGGGCTCGAGAACAATATATATTTCAAGAATTGAGAGAAGTGAGATACTCCTCAAGTTTATCGACATCATCTCTGAAGACAAAGGCCTTCATTCCCTCGTGGACAGCACCTGCGGCGTTGAGAGGAAGGTCGTCGACAAAGAGCGACTCCTCACTTTTCAAGCCGTGGCGGCTCAAGAGGAGTTGATATATTCCGGGCATCGGTTTCACCATTTTCACTTCTCCCGAAAAGATGACACCGTCAAAGCACTCAGAAGATGGAATAAGGTGGAAGAATTCATGTACCGACGCGGGAGCATTGCTCAAAAGATATATTCCATATCCCCCGTTCTTCTTTTCTCTTATATAATCAGCCATGCCGGGAACTGGATGTATCATATCCTCCCAATAGAGCGAATGGTGTATATAGTCCCAGAGACTCTTATCTATTCTATTACGGAATATTATCTCTGCTTCATCCTCTTTGAGAACTCCCCAGTCAAGAAGCGGCCACTCGAGTGAGCGGAACATATTATCCGAGAGTTCCTTTCTTTTTTTTTCATCGACAAGTCCCATCCAATCCATAAGAAGGTCTCCCCTCCATTTGATAAGGACATTACCCATATCGAAAACAAGATTTTTGATCACAACTTTTCCCTTTTTTCATGATGATAGAAACTTTTCCCCTTTTTGAGTAGCCTCTTTTTCTTCTATAATCGAGGCATGAAAATTCTGGTAATCAACCCCGGCTCAACAAGCACAAAGATAAGTCTTTTCGATAACAGGAGAGTACTCTTCACACAGTCTGTCTTTCATGACGCTCCCCTTCTCCTGTCCTTCAAAACAACCAACGACCAGCTCGAATACCGGAAGGCTGTCACACTCGATATCCTCACCTCCCACGGCTACAGTCTCTCCGATGTCGATATATTCGTCGGACGCGGCGGCTCTGCACACTCCCAGAGTGGAGGCCTCACAGTTATAGACGACAGATTATACAGCGACACATATAATGAAGTTGCGGGTACGGACCATGCGGCTAAACTCGGCGTCATGATTGCCTACAATCTTTCAAAAGAATGCCATAAGCCCTCTTATACCATAAACCCTACCAATATGGATGAACTTGAGGACGTAGCAAGAATAACGGGAGTGAAGGGACTCTACAGAAGAGCACAGTCACACGCTCTCAATCAAAAGGCCATTGCAGGAATACATGCGGAGAAAATCGGTAAGAAAATCGAGGACACATCATTCGTCATCGCCCATATCGACGGCGGAATAACAATCGGAGCGCACAGGGCGGGAAGGATGATAGATTCAACGGAAGGCGCCGGAGGAGACGGCCCTTTCACCCCGACAAGAATAGGTTCGATTCCGGTAATGGGCGTCGTACGCTACCTTGAAGGCGGGCACACGATAGATGAGTTAAAAGCCCTCTCATCGAAGGCTGGAGGCTTTGTCTCCCACTTCGGCACATCCGATACGGCAAAAGTCTATGCTCTCGTAGAAAACGGCGATAAGAAAGCCTCTCTCATATGGGAGGCCATGCTCTATCAGACGGTGAAGGCAATAGGAGAGATGGCTGCTGTTCTCTCGGGAAAAGTGGATGCCGTAATCCTGACTGGAGGCCTCGTCAGATACCCTTCCCTTGTCGAATATATAACATCTCACTGCTCTTTTATTGCTCATGTCGTCACATATCCGGGAGAAGTCGAACAGGAAGCCATGGCTTATGCCGTTTGTGATTATCTTGAGGGGAAAACAGATGTAAAGAAATATATACCGGAAGATGTTTTCACATCTTTCGAATGGGATGAGACTGTCTATTGAACTCACTCGAGTGAACGGATTTGTACGGGGTCTCCACGAATTGCAGCTTAATAGGAAATTACACTTGTCACTTAACTCTTTTCTTATGATATTATTACTATAGAAACAG
>CAVHKW010000031.1:0-8238 GCA_963636745.1 uncultured Oscillospiraceae bacterium
TGGACGAAATCGATAATGCAAAGTACCGCAATCCATTTGAACTGAACAAAACAATAAAGGAACGAACTAAAGACCAGAATAAGCGTTACTATGTATTCATTGATGAAATTCAATTTGTCAAAGAGGTTCAAAATCCATATGTCGATGATCCTGATGAGAAGCTTGGCTTTATTGATGTAGTGCTCGGGCTGATGAAGCTCCCCAATATAGATATCTATGTGACCGGAAGCAACTCGAAGATGCTTTCTTCAGATATCCTTACTCAATTTCGTGATCGCGGAGACGAAATTCGTGTAAACCCTCTTTCCTTTGCTGAAGTATATGAAAAATACGATGGTGACAAGCGTAACGTATGGCGTGATTACTACACATACGGAGGTATGCCTCTCGTATGGATGTACGAATCACATGAAGAGAGAAGCCGGTATTTACATGATCTTTTCACCAGAACATATATAAAGGATGTGCTGGAGAGACATCAAATAAAGAATGGTGAAGAGATTTTGGATATCCTTCTGAATGTGCTTGCTTCCAGTATCGGGAGTCTGACCAATCCGAAAAGGCTGGCAGATACCTTTAACTCTGAAAAGCATATCAAGATCGCACCTGATACCATCGATACCTACATTAAATACTTCACAGAAGCTTTCCTTCTTCAAAAGGCTGTGAGGTATGACGTAAAAGGGAAAAAATATATACAGACTCCCGTCAAATACTATTATTCCGACGTAGGTCTCAGGAATGCACGCCTTGGCTTCAGACAGCTCGAAGAATCACACCTGATGGAGAATGTCATTTACAATGATCTAGTCCGCAGAGGCTATGATGTTGATGTCGGCGTTGTCGAACAGAATGCCAGAAATGATGAAGGAAAAAATGTCCGTAAGCAGCTTGAGGTTGATTTTGTAGCCAATAGAGGGGATGAACGATATTATATACAATCTGCGCTTACAATTGATGACCCTAGCAAGAAAGAGCAGGAAATTGCCTCCCTCCTCCGCATTCCGGATTTCTTCAAGAAAATTGTTGTTGTAAAGGACTACATAAAACCATATAGAGACGAACAGGGAATTCAATATGTTTCAGTTGAAGACTTTCTTCTGGATGAAACGCTCATCTCAAAATAGTTATGGACGAGAGATCGCGTGTAATATTGGAAAAAAGGAAAGAACACTCTACTCCAGGCTCGGGATAAATGGCTCCTTATAGGCTTAGAAAGCCCACTCTCCGTCCTTGATTATCTGGACGCTCTTTCCGTCCTTTGTCTCTGCAACTATGGAAAGAGTATTGCTTCCGACCATGAAGTCAATGTGGATAATTGAATCATTGACGCCCTTTTCCTGACACTCTTTCTTGCTCATACTCTCGTATCCTCTGACCGTGCTGTCGAAGCCCGCCCCGAATGCGATGTGACATGTAGCGTTCTCGTCAAAGAGCGTACTGTAGAAGAGGATACCGCTCTGCCTTATCGGAGAGGAGTTGGGAACTATTGCAACTTCTCCGATGTATGATGCGCCCTCGTCCATTGTGAGGAGGCGTCCAAGAAGTTCTTCGCCCTTTTCGGCTTTCCACTCGACAGCCTTTCCCTCCTTGAATCTTATGTGGAAATTCTCGATTAAGTTGCCGTTGTAGCACAGCGGCATTGTTGCATATACAACACCGTCAGCTCTTCCCTTCTTCGGTGATGTAAAACATTCTTCCGATGGAATATTGGGCTGGAAGTATACCTTTCTCTCTCCTATTGTCTCCTCCCCGCCTCCGAGGAACATCGACTCGTCCATGAGACCCACTCTTAAATCAGTACCCTCGGGAGATGTATAGTGAAGTGTGTCTATATTGAGGCTGTTGAGATAGTCGCATCTCCTCTTGAGATCGCTGTCATGCTCCTCCCATGCTTTAATAGGATCAGATAGCGCACGTGACGAGAAGAGAATCTTCTCCCAGAGTTTCTCTTTAGCTTCTTTCCTGTTCAATTCAGGAAAGAGTTTCTTCGCCCATTTTTCTCCCGGAACTGCTGCTATACACCACTGGTACTTACCGTCTGCATTGTCCCTGTACGGCTTTATCTTCTTTGCTCTCGCCTGGATGCTCTCCCCCATCTTCCGGATATCTACATCTTTGAGGCCGTCGGGGTCATCGTCCTCAAGATAGAGTCTGGAGGAGAGATTATCACAGGAATCCTTTACCTTCTCTATCTCCCACTTCTTCATCGTCTTGAGTGACTCGAGTGAGCGGTATTTATAAGTGAGTCTCTCAAGCGCCTGATTCGTCCAGTCTACACGGACATCCACCGCCCCGCATCTATAGCACTCCTCGACACAAAGGAGGGTGAAATCGACATTCTCGGTACTTGCCGTAATTATGACGCTCTGTCCCTTCTGGACATTGAGGCCGCTCTTTACAATGAGTTCTGCGTAGTTTTTCAATATACTCTTTTTCATATTCTCTTTCCGTACTCTGGGAGTTTCTCCCACTCCTCTCTGACTATATCCTCGACCCTCTCTGTCAAGTTCTTCTCTTCTTCCGCGCTGAGATTCTTCGTTTCTATTTTCGGAAGGAACTTTATGTATATATCGACAAGACCAAGAGACCTTGCACCTTCAAGAAGGTATCTGTCGTTCTTGATTACAACAGGGACTATCGGACAGCCTGTCCTCTCTGCAATCTTGAAAGCACCGTTCTTGAACTTCCCGATCTCTCCGGTTTTGCTTCTCGTGCCTTCGGGGAATACGACAAGAGAGTGTCCGCTCTCGACCATCCTGCATCCGCTTCTCACGGCCTCTACTATGCTGTGTGCACTTTTACGGTCTATCTTTATGCACTTGAGTGACATCAGGCAGCCGTGCATGACGGGAACCTTGAAGAGTTCCTTCTTTGCCATCATCGACGGGAATCTCCTCAGGGCCATATAGAAGAAAGGAACATCCATAAGAGAGTTATGGTTCGGTGCATAGATTACGCTCTCGTCCTTCGGCGGGATGTTCTCTCTTCCCTCGATATGTATTCTCGACCCTATGAAGACCATGATCCATACACATAGAAGATAATAGAGGAAATGCGAGACAGCCTCCGCCACTCTGTTCATTCTCAAAAGGGAGAAGAAAGTATAAAGGATAGTCCCGAGAATGCCGAAAATGAAGAACGGAAGAATCAAGACAGCTGCTATTGTTATTCTTATTACTTTTAATATCTTACTCATTGTTTACTACTTCAGAGAATAGAGCTTATAGTAGAGTCCCTTCTTATTGATGAGTTCCTCATGGCTTCCCTTCTCTTCAACCTTTCCCCTGTTTATTACAAATATCTCATCGCTGTCGATGACAGTCGAAAGTCTGTGTGCAATTATTATGCTCGTGCGTCCCTTCGCAAGTTCATTGAATGCTTTCGATATAGCAGTCTCGCTCTCGGTGTCGAGAGAGCTTGTAGCCTCATCGAAGACGAGTATCGGAGGATTCTTCAAGAAGACTCGTGCTATGCTGAGTCTCTGCTTCTGTCCCCCGGAGAGCCGCGTTCCTCTCTCCCCCACTTCGGTATCGAGACCGTCTGGAAGTGATGAGACGAAAGATGCAAGGTCCGCCTTCTCGAGAGCAAGCCATATCTCATCATCGGTCGCCCCGCTCTTACCGTATGCTATGTTGTCTCTGATCGATGCATCAAAAAGGAAAACATCCTGCTGGACAAACCCTATATTCGAGTGGAGGGAACGCTGCGTCACATCACTCACTTCCTGGCCGTCGATTGTTATCGAGCCCGAATTCTTTTCATAGAAGCGCGCAAGAAGAGAGACTATCGTGCTCTTCCCCGCTCCGCTTTCGCCCACAAGGGCAACTCTCGTGCCGCCTTTTATATCGAGAGAAAGATTATCGAGTACAAGGCCATCCTCCCCGTCATACTGGAACGATACATCCCTGAATGATATGTCGCCGTTTGTAACCTCGAGGGGCCTTGCATCACTCTTGTCGTTGATAGACGGGTCCACGTCCATTATCTCGGTAAAACGCTCGAATGATGATACTCCCTGGGTAAACTGTTCGGTGAAATTGATGAGTCTGTCGATCGGCGGGATGACAACAGAGACGTAGAGAACGAATGTAACGAGGTCGGCCACAGTGACGGTTCCCCTCTTTATAAGCACAATCCCTCCGGCGACTGTAATGAAGTAGTAGAGCTGCCTCATGAAAGATATACCGCTCTGGTAGTGTGCCATCTCCTTATAGAGATCCTCTCTGCTCTCCTTGAGAGAGGTGTTGCTTTCCTTGAACTTATCTTCCTGCATCTCCTCTCTCGAGTATGCCTTGACTTCTCTTATGCCCTGGATTGAATTCTCCGCCGTTACGTTGATCTGGGCTATCCTCTTTCTTATTGCTTTATTTGTTCTCTTGAGTCTTTTGTTGAATACGATGCCGTATACCGCCATAATCGGGAGAGGAATAATGGAGACTGCGGCAAGAGGCGGGCACATTATGAACATCAATATATATGCCCCGATAATCGTTATGAGAGAAATCACAAGATCTTCCGGGCAGTGATGTGCAACCTCGGCTATGTTAAAGAGGTCGTTGGAGATCCTCGACATTATGTCGCCTGTCTTGTTTTTGTCGAAGTATGAGAACGAAAGCTTCTGGAGGTGATGAAAGAGGTCTCGCCTCATGTCATTCTCGATCCAGACTCCGAGGTAATGTCCCCACTTGATCCTCACGAAGGTACAGACTGCGTCCATTATGTAAAGAACAAGCACAAGCGAGAGGTAAAAGACCACCATTTCAGATGACGGCGTATCGAGAAGGGCAAGTACGCGCCTGACGAAATAGGGTGCGAGAATCGAAAGGACACTTGCTGCTGCCGCGACAAGCATATCGAGGAAAAACAATCCCCTATACGGCTTGTAGTAGCTCATGAATCTTGAAAAGAGGCTCTTCTTACTAGGCATTCTTCCTTCCCTTGAAGAAGGAGACAATACGGCTCCAGAGGCTTTCTTTCTTCTTTTCAATCTCCACCGGAGCACTCTCTTTAGCCTTTACCTCTTCTTTCTTTTCGACTATATCGTCCTTATTTGCAAATGCATTCTGGTAGTACTTCATACGCTCTTCAAGCGGGAGTGTTTTGAGCGCATTGAAATCCGTCTTGCTCTTGTAGGAGAGCAGGTCGTCTTTCTCCGTATTTCTGAATGTCGGCTTCGTCTTTCTTATATCGCCCGAGCCGCTTCTCTTCTTTCTCTGTGGTTCTTTAGGTGCTCTGGGATTACTTCTCTTATTGCTGCTTCTTCGCGGAGCTTTGTATCCCTTTGAGAGGTCCTCGACTTCCTCCAGACCCTCCTCATCGGCCCACTTAACGGGAATCTTCATCCCTATGTAGTCTTCAATAGACTCAAGACCGTAGATGTACTCTTCACAGGCAAGTGTTACAGCCTTTCCGCTCTTTCCTGCACGCGCTGTACGTCCTATTCTATGGACATAGTTCTCGTAGTCTTCCGGGATGTCGTAATTGACGACAAGCTCGAGGTCGTCTATCTGGAGTCCTCTTGCAGCAACATCGGTTGCAACGAGGTAGCCAAGTTTCCCTTCCTTCATCCTTTCGATAGTCTCGAGTCTCTTGCTCTGGGCCATGTCACCCATAAGATATTCCGTCTTGTAGCCGTTGAGATTGAGTCTCTTCGATACTTCGACAGCCCTCTCCTTCGTATTTGTGAAGATAAGACATGATTGAGGATTTATCTTTTTCAATATTGCGAGTAGAAGTGAGAACTTCTCTGCTTTCGATACATGAAAGAGCTCCTGATCTATCTCCTTGACGGTGATCTCCTCAGGCTGGACAAGAATCTCCTCGGCATCCGACATATAGCCCCAGGCGAGATCTCTTACGTGAGTCGAGAGCGTTGCACTGAAGAGCATCGTCTGTCTCTTATTCTTGTCTCTCATGAGAGAGAACATCTTCTGGATATCGGGATAGAAGCCCATGTCGAACATACGGTCGGCTTCGTCTAGTACTACGATATCGAAAGCGCGGAAATCTATCTTGTGGCTCTTTGCATAGTCGAGAAGTCTCCCCGGCGTTCCCACATAGAGATTTATTCCGTCCTTTATGAGGCTGTCCTGCCCCGAGTATCCGACACCGCCGTAGAATGCACCGACTTTGTATGACGGGATGTCCCTGCTCAAAGCTATTGCGTCTTCCTCTATCTGGACGGCGAGCTCTCTTGTCGGAGTTACGATCAAGGCTGTGCTCTTTCCCTCGCTCTCCATATATCTCTCGAGAATTGTTATAAGAAAGACTGCAGTCTTACCGCTTCCGGTCTTCGACTGCACCATGACATCTTTCTTTTCGAGGGAGACAGGGAGCACCTTCTCCTGTACCTCTGTACAATTCTCAAAACCTACACCTTTTATACCGCTTAAAACTTCTTCCCTTAGATTTAGTTCACTGAATTTCATATCGTTTCTTATTTAAAAATATTACCTCTCTTATGTCTATTACTCGAACTTGAGTATTTCTCTGGGCTTGGCTCCGTTGGCAGGTCCGACAATGCCGTCATCCTCCATCTGCTCGATGATTCTTGCCGCTCTGTTGTATCCGATCTTGAGTCGGCGCTGGAGATATGATGCCGATGCGCTCTTACGCTCGTAGACGATCTTCTTTGCAGCTTCGTACAAATCCTCACCGTCGTCGTCATCAAAGAACTCCTCGCCTCCCTCGTCATCATCGTCCTGGGATTCGAAGACGCTCTCTTCGAGGAACTCCGGACGCGGGTTGTGGGATGTGACAAAGCTTGTCACATTTTCAACTTCTCCGTCCGATACGAATGCACCCTGTATACGCTTCGTTCCCATGCTCGATGGATCGAGAAGAAGCATATCGCCCTTACCGAGTAGGTTCTCGGCACCCTGCTCGTCAAGAATGACCCTTGAGTTTATTCCGCTCGATACTGCGAATGCGATACGGCCCGGAAGGTTCGACTTGAGAGTGCCCAATATGACATCGCTGCTCGGGCGCTGGGTTGCAAGGATCATGTGTATGCCCGCCGCTCTCGCCTTTGCCGCTATACGGCTTATGGCTATATCCATCTCCTTACCCACGACCGCCATGATATCAGCAAACTCATCCATGATGAGAACTATGTACGGAATCTTCTCCACGCCCGTTATCTCGCCCGAGACTATCTTTTCGTTGAGACCTTTGACGTTTCTCACACCGTAGCGCGCAAGCATTGCATAACGCCTCTCCATTTCGCTCACAAGCCAGTCGAGCGCCTTGAGTGCACGTTTTGCGTCCGTGATTACAGGTGTCAGAAGGTGTGGTATTCCGTTGTAGATGGTAAGTTCTACGACCTTCGGGTCTACAAGAATGAGCCTTATATCTTTAGGAGACTTCTGGAAAAGGATAGTATTGATGAATGTGTTTATACATACACTCTTACCCGATCCTGTCGTACCTGCGATGATCATATGAGGCATCTTCGCGACATCGATTACGATTGGCTCTCCCGTTACGGTGCGGCCGAGAATCATGGGAACAAGAAGATTTCTGTACTCGCTGTGTTCGTTCATCGCATATATCATATCCTTGAATCCCACAATTGATATCTTCTCGTTCGGAACCTCTATGCCGACAGCCTGCTTACCCGGGACTGGAGCGAGAATTCTGACTTTCTTTCCGCCCAGGGCATAGTTGATCTCATCCTCTCTCGCCTTGATCTTACTTATGATCATTCCCTGTGCAAGCTTGAGCTCGTACATCGTTACGGCGGGTCCTTTGACAATATTCGATAGCTCAACCATCACCTTCTGGTCGGCAAGGGTCTTTACTATGACATCACCCTGCTCCTGTGTAAAGTAATCTATCTCCTGGCTTACCTTCGGGTAGTCCTTCAAAAGCGACACATCAGGCGGCGTGTAGACTGTCTTCGCCCTCAAAGCGATTGCCGTAAGCCCCGCTCTGTTCGACGCCAGGTCGCCCACTCCAACAAGGAGGTTGAAGTCGTCTTCCATATCGCTCTCCGATTTGGTTTCAAAGATCCTGTGACCGTCCTCGGCAGTCTCAACGCTTCTCACTCTCAGCTGTGATATTCCCTCTTTTACATCCACATTGTCTTCTTCTCTTACAGGAGGTTCTTCCTTCTTCTCTTCCCTCAGAGGAGTCTCCTCTTTCTTCTCAAAGATATTATCGACAAAAGATGTAGTATCTTCCGTCTTCACATCCGGAACTTCAGGCTCTTTCGTCTCTTCAAAGGAAGACGTGTTT
>CAVHKW010000031.1:8248-15970 GCA_963636745.1 uncultured Oscillospiraceae bacterium
CTCTTACAGGAGGTTCTTCCTTCTTCTCTTCTCTCAGAGGAGTCTCCTCTTTCTTTTCAAAGATATTATCGACAAAGGATGGAGTATCTTCAGTCTTCACATCCGGAACTTCAGGCTCTTTCGTCTCTTCAAAGGAAGACGTGTTTTCCACCACGGGAGGCTCTTCCTTCTTCTCGCCTATTTGAACTTCCGGCTCCTCCTCTACGATAAACGGACGCCCGGGAGTATATGAGACAGCGGACTGGGCTTCTTCATTTCCCACACCGCCGTTATTTAATGCGTCAAAGAGAGTCGAAGAACTCTTTGTATCCTCCGTCTCCACCTTCTTCTGAAGAGATTGGAACATTCTGTATCTGGGGTGACTGGGGTCAAGATTCGACGGTGCTATATGCTCCTCTTTCTTCTCCTCTTCCTTCTCTTTCACGGCCGGGGTACTCTCTCTTACTCCGTTCTGGAGATTTTCGAACATCTTGTACCTGGGGTGGTTTTTATCGAGAGAAGAGGGAGCAAAGCCCTGAGGCTTTGTGTTTGTCTCTGCCTTTTCTTCCGTTTTCACATCGCTCTCGTTCCACCCGATAATCGGACGTGAAGAGCCTTCGCTTTTTATCTCGTCCTGAGGAATCGAGTTATAGGATTCAAGTGCAGCTTCGAGCATTCCTCCGCCCTTGAAGCGTGAAGGAGTGCTCTCGTCTATCTCTTCCTTCTCCGGTTCTTCTTCCCTCTCGATCTCATCTTTGAGGGTGTCCATAAACGACGCACTCTCAAGAAGCGTCGGCTTCTTTTCTTCTACTTGGGGCTCGTCGGAGTATGTGTGGTGTCCGATAGTCTGGAAAGAGGGCATCTCCTCGAACTGCGGGAAAGACAGCGGTGTATCGGGATTCCCGATTCCCCTCTCATACTCCGGCTCGGGTCCTATATCATATGAGATTTCATCCTTTTCCTTCTTTTGATTTTTCCTTGCCTCTTTCTCGAGTTTCTTCCTCTCTTTATTCTTTTCATTAGAGAGCTTTTCCTTCTCCCTTTCCTTCTTTTCTATCTCCCTGTCGCGGTCAAGAGCGAGCTTTTTCTTCTTTTTCTCCTCCTCTCTCTCACGTCTTATCTCTTCCTTCTCCCTCTTTTTCTCGTAGGCGCGTTCCTCTCTGGCCTTTTCTTTCTCCGCTTTTCTGTTTTCGGCCTTCTCCTTCTTTTCGAGCTCCCCCAGGTACCTCTTTTCGTCCCTCTTCCTCTCTTTCTCCTCCTTTTCCATTTTCTTCTTTTCCCTTAAAAGGAGTTTCTCGTTTTCAAGAGTTTCTCTGCTCTTTATAACGCCCTCTTTTTCGAGCATCTTAAGCTGTATCTCCCTCTTCTTCCGCCACTTTGCATCGGGAGTCTTCATAAGCCCCAGTACGACAAAGCCCAGTAAGAGCTCAAGAACAAAGAGTGTATACAGGAGCCCCGGGTGTGTATTCTCGATCCCCTTATTGATGAAGAAGGATGAAAGGGGTAACGATGAATATACACGATAAGCATTCTGAAGAGTGAAATATACAGGAACAAGATATACAGGAAGGAACATCGAAAACGGCTTATTGAGTCTGAACGCAAGTATTATGAGTGCTTCTGCGATGAGGAATACTCCGAACTCGAGAGCCCCCCATTTTCCTCCCCTTATACTCAGGTTATTGATGACGGGAATTATGATACGGTTGAAAGAAGCATCGCTTATGCCGTTCCCGTAAAGGAGGCCCAAAATAACAAAGAAAGCCCCCGCGAGAGCAAGAATGGACAAAACAAAGAGTGAAAACCTACCTTTTTTCATCATTTCTCCTCCATGAGGTAAGAATAAGAGCATTCCTCTCTTCATCGAGCTTAGGAACAGTGAGAGGCTCTATTCTTATATCCGCGCTGTAACCGTGCTCTCTCATAGTCTCTACTTCCTTTTCAATATTCTTCCTCACACCCTTATAAAACACCGCAGCAGACGAAAGTTTCACTATGCTTGATGCTATGTCATAAACGGGATGAAACGCCCTGGATGTAAGAAGGGAGAACTTTGTATCGAGCTGGGACATATCTCTGTCGATTACTTTTACGTTCTCAAGTCCGAGAAGTGCACTCACCGAGCGGAGGAATCCGACCCGGCGCTGCATTCTTTCGATCAGAAAAAACTTCCTCTCCGGGAGAAGAACAGAGAGAACAATACCAGGGAGTCCCGCACCCGAGCCGAGATCCGCTATTGTATCGCCCTCTTCGGTCATTGTTTTAAAGATGTTGTATGCCGAAGCCGAGTCAAGAATATGACGGATAACTATATCGTCCCGGGAGGTGGAGCCGACAAGTTTAAGTTTCGGGTTGAAGAGCATGATCTCGTCTGCGTAGCGCTCGAGAACATCCGCTTTCTTCTCGCTCTCTTCAACACCGAGGGTCTCGAGATAGTCATGAATGATCTTTTTTGTCATCTTTTCCTCCCTTTATGTGAAGAGCGAGGATCGCAACATCGGAGACTCTGACGCCGCTGATTCGTCCTGCCTGTCCGATACTTGCCGGACGGAAGAGTTTGAACTTCTCACGGCTTTCGGCGCTTATACCTTCGACAGAGTCGTAATCGAAGTTCTCGTCTATGAGCATACTCTCCTCTCTCTTCGCCCTCTCGGCATCTATCTCCTGACGCTTGAGGTATCCCGAGTATTTGGCGTCGAGCATAACTTCGTCCAATACCGCCTTCGGATATTCCGAAAGCGAGGGGATGTCATCAAAATCGTAGATGGTGACACCGCTCTCGCGGAGCCTGTCGTATCCGTTCTTTCCACCCCTGCGACTCGCTTTGAGAAGCTCCTTCAGTGCATCCATTTGAGAAATCTTCTCCTCGAGACGCTGGAACTTCTCCTCTTTCACAAGCCCCGCCTTATAGCCGAGTCCCGTCAGCCTTATATCAGCATTATCGTGTCTGAGAGAGAGCCGGTATTCAGCACGGGATGTAAACATTCTGTACGGCTCCTTCGTGCCCTTTGTTACAAGGTCATCAATCAATACTCCGATATATGCATCGGTTCGTCCGAGAATTAGTGCCCTCTCACCCTTTAGACGCTCTGCCGCGTTGATTCCCGCAATGAGCCCCTGCGCTGCAGCCTCTTCGTATCCCGATGTTCCGTTGGTCTGCCCCGCCACAAACAGGTTCGCCGCGATCTTCGACTCGAGGGATGGAAGAAGATCCAACGGATCCAGGTAATCGTACTCGACGGCATAAGCCGGTCTCATTATCTCGACATGTCTCAATCCCGGAAGCGTTCTTACAAACTTCTCCTGCACCTCCTCGGGAAGTGAAGACGAGAGTCCGTTGAGATACATCTCCTCGGTATCGAGACCCTCGGGCTCTACAAAGATCTGGTGTCTCTCCCTCTCGGGGAAACGCACGACCTTGTCCTCTATGCTCGGGCAGTACCTGGGGCCCTTACCGACTATTCTGCCGCCGTAAAGCGGTGAGCGGTGTATATTCTCCCTGATTATTTTATGTGTCTCTTCATTGGTGTATGTTATGTAGCAGTCTCTCTGCGGCCTATCGACTTTCTCACTGTCGAAGGAGAAAGGAAGCATTTCGTCATCGCCCTTCTGCACTTCAAGTTCATCATAGTCGAGACTCGAAGCTCTTACTCTCTGAGGTGTCCCCGTCTTCATCCTTCCGACATGAAAGCCGTATTCCCTGAGTCTCTTACCCAGTCCGAGTGCAGCCTCCTCCCCCAGTCTTCCGTTCTGTGCCTCGTACTCTCCTATGAAGATCTTCCCCTCCATGAAGGTACCGGTTGTAAGAACGACAACCTTTGCACTGATCCTCCAGCCGCGGGCTGTAACAACACCGATAATCGTCCTCTTCCCGTCCTTTTCCTCAAAGAGAAAATCAACGACTGTGTCCATAAAGAGGTTAAGGTGCCTCTCCTTCTCGCATGTCGTCTTCGCAAGGTGCGAATACATTGCCTTGTCAGCCTGTGCACGCGGTGCCTGGACAGCGGGACCGCGGGAGCGGTTGAGAATCCTGAATTGTATCATCGTGCTGTCGATGAGATGGGCCATCTCACCTCCGAGGGCATCAATCTCCCTTACAAGGTTACCCTTTGCAAGTCCCCCTATAGCCGGGTTGCAGCTCATACGGCCTATTGCATCCAGGCTCTGTGTAATCATGAGCGTATCGAAACCCTGACGCGAGAGGGCGAGAGAAGCCTCGACTCCCGCGTGTCCGCCGCCTATAACTATTGCCTCATAATCTCTCATTTCACTTTCCCAAACAGAATGAGGAGAACAACTCCTCGAGTATGTCATCTGTTGTGACCTCTCCCGTCAAAAGGGAGAGAGACTCAAGAGCACTCTGGAAAAAGAGCGCTATGATATCTACACTCATGTCTTTATTCTTTACCGCCTCTTCAAGAAAAGAGGCTGTCTCGTCTATCTTATCCTTCTGCCGCCTGCTCTCTATGACAGGCCCGTTTGAGTGAGGAGGAATATCCTTCCTGAGCGCATCTGTTATTGCCGATATTACTCCCTCGAGTCCCTCCGATGTAACGGATGAGAAAGAAAGAGCCTCCTTATTTCCAGTCAAATCACTCTTCGAGTGGACATATATCGTCCGCTCTCTCTTCTTATCGGGCTCCTTCTCGTTTCCGTCGAGAACATAGACAACAAGATCCGCCGCCTCTATCATCTTCTCGCTGAGGGCAATTCCTTCGCTCTCGATCTCGTCATCACTCTCTCTCAGTCCCGCAGTGTCGAAAAGACGCACGGGGATTCCGTCCATCTCGGAATCAGCTTCTATGTAGTCCCTTGTCGTTCCGGCCTTTGGTGATACTATCGCCCTGTTTTCCTTTAAGAGAGCGTTGAAAAGACTCGATTTCCCGGCATTGGTGCTCCCTGCAAGTACGACCTTCGCGCCTTCCCTTTCAAGCCTCGAGGAGCGGTATGTAGCGCTCATCTTATTCAATCTTTCTATCAAACTCTCAACTCTCCCGAGAGGAAAGACCCAGTCCTCTATAATCTCGTCTTCTCCGTAATCGAGGTAAACTTCAAGAGACGCCAGGATATTCAATATTTCATTCTTGATTTCTTCCGCTTCAGTCTTCACGGAGCCGCAGAGCCTCGAGAGGGCCTCGATGCGTCCCCTCTCGCTCTTTGCCATCACGAGCTCTTCAACAGCCTCGGCCTCACTGAGATCCATCCTCCCGTGCATGAACGAGCGGTATGTGAACTCTCCCTTCAAGGCCTCTCTGAAGCCTATCCTCTCCAATAATGACGATACGGCCCTGATGACTGCAAGGGATCCGTGACACATTATCTCAAAAGCTTCTTCAGAGGTATAACCTCTTCCCTTGTCATACTTTATTACAACAACTTCATCGATTTTTCCGCCGTTTTCATCCTCAATGTAGCCGTGTACGGCACTACCTGACACACTCGACTTAAGCCGCCCTTTGAAATATGGCGAAAAGAGGGAGACGGAGCCTTCTCCGCTTGCCCTTATAACAGCGAGGGCTGACGGCATAAACGGGGTGGCAAGGGCATATATAGGCTCATCGGTAGTATATTGAAGCATGGTCTTATTCTAGTCTCAAAGACCGCTTTAGCTCAATACGGCTCTTGTCTATGGACCGGAATTTTTCTTTAGGCTAAACTCTAGTCATGTTTAATTTTGCTTATCAAAAATATAGAGGGCAGCTCTACAGTAATATAAGGTCTTTTTTCAGATCGAGGGACTATCTCGAAGTCTTCACCCCCACACTCTCCCCTTCTCTTATCCCGGAGCCGACAATCAAATGTTTCAAGACAAGGTTCTCGAATGAATTTGTGGGAAGCCGGGACCTCTTTCTCATCCCCTCACCCGAAATATATATGAAGGAGATGCTCGCAAATGGTTCTCCTTCGATATTCGAGATATCGAGCTGCTTCAGAAATGCAGAACAGCTTGGAGATGTCCACAACATTGAATTCACCATGCTTGAATATTACACTCTGGGCTTTACGGAGAGCGATTCAATCGAACTCACGATAGAGATGATCGAGAAAACAAAGATAATGGAGCAGCCGTGGCAGAAGGAAAAGCCCCTCATAATCACAGTCGAGGAGGCAATGTGGAATTACGCACATGTCGACCTTATGAAAGCACAGGACATATCATGTCTGAGAGAGGAAGCCGAAAAGAAGAGGCTGTATGTGCCGGACGATGAATCCTGGGAGGATACATTCAACAAGATCTTCCTGACAGAGGTCGAGCCGTGTCTTCCAATAGACAGGGAGGTCTACCTCAAGGACTATCCTAAACAGATAGAGTGTCTTGCCGAAGACTATCCCGATAAGCCGTATAAGAAACGATGGGAGATGTATATTGCGGGAACCGAGATAGCAAACTGCTACAAGGAAGAGACAGATAAGAACAAGATAAGAGATTACTACAAAAAAGAGCAGAAGAGACTTGAAGAGGAGAGGAAAATCACGGGAGACGATATATCGGCTGCGGATAAAGCATTCCCCGAACTCGATATGCCGTCATGCTCGGGAGTTGCAATAGGCCTCGACAGACTATTGATGGTGAACCTCGGCGAAAAGGAGATAGCCCAGCTCCTCCCGTTTCCCATGTGTGATTTGATGAAAAAGGAGACAACCCATTGAATGGCGGGAGTGAATAGTTTGTGATATAACAAATTAGCTCTCATCTTCTTTACACTCGATATATCTTTCTGCTATTCTATCGAGCGGTTAAACTGTATTTAATAATAATTGAGGTAATAAAGAATGATTAAAGCAGGACAGATTGAAAAAGGTACAGCTCTCCTCATTAAGGGTCAGCCGTTTCTGTGCATCGAAAGAGAATTCGTAAACCCCGGTAAGGGTTCTGCATTCGTAAGGCTCAAACTCAAGAGCCCGGCAACAGGTCAGACACTCAGCGAGACAATGAAATCTCAGGACAATGCTGAAGATATTACAATCGAAGATAGAACTTTCCAGTATCTCTATAATGATGGTGAAAACTTCTCATTCATGAATGTTGAGAACTACGAGCAGATCGAAGTACCTATGAAGAGCTTCCCCGACTATGAGTATATCATGAAGGACGGAGAAACATATCGTCTCACACTCTGGGAGGAACAGGTTCTCGATATCCAGGTGCCGAGCAAGGTCGTCTACGTCGTCACAGAGACAGAAGATGCTGCCCGCGGCGATACTGTACAGGGTGTCACAAAGGATGCGGTCCTTGAGACAGGTCTCAAGATCAGAGTACCCGGCTTCATCAAGCAGGGCGAGAAGGTCAGAGTCAACACAGAGACTAAAGAGTACCTTGAAAGAGTCAACGACTAAGCAGAGCGCTTGAGTATTGTGGGTGTTACATCGCGTAGCACCCATTTTTCATAGCCTCAGCCTATATATAATAGATGTCTACAAATAGCTTCTTATACAATCTTATGAAATAGAAAACCGAGATGAGAGTCAATTAAGGGAGGAGAGGTGTTTCCCCCTGACCTGTGGGTGTAGTCAGAGTGTGGGAGTGTATTGCTGGGGTGTATCAGCAAATGCGATACACTCTCGTATAACTAACAGTTTCCCAAAATAGCGGACTATAGCCAGAGCGTGCTGAAGCGCTGTTTTTGGCATTAAAGTCCGTTTTTCTTCTCAAAATCGTTTAAACATCCACATGGACCACCGTTTCTGGATGGTCTTTTTTGTCATAAACCTAACATTTTGCCCCTATTTTTGAGAGAATTA
>CAVHKW010000032.1:0-14728 GCA_963636745.1 uncultured Oscillospiraceae bacterium
CCTTCTTTTGTATAGCCGTCCTTACCGAGTTCAATGCATCTGGTGTAGTTGAATATGCATCTTGAATTCTCATCTATATCCCTGAAGACATAAGCACTATCAGTATCGGTTAGCTTAACCTCCATATATTCGATGCGTGAATGTTTGGATCCGGAGGAATAGCAGAACTCTCCGGTGTACTTTACCTTTGCCATTGCTTTTGTGAATGCCTCCTCATTGGATGGAATAGGGATTATGTATGTGTTACCATTATCTGAGAACATCTTGAGATTGCTTTTGCTGTAGAATCCCCTGTCCACTACAAGAAGAATTCCAGATATAGTAAGAACTTCGCATAATTCCTTTATCGCAGCCTTATCATTACATGAGCCTCTGAACATCCTCGAGAAGACAGGTGTCATTGTCGAAATATCATATCCCATGAGTAAGTTGACCTGGTCTTCTTTAAGAGTTGAAAACTTGTATCCCGCTTCTCCGAGGTCGTTCTCGTCAGAACAGCTTCTTATGGCATGTCCATCAACGGCAATACGTTCAGACATGGCAATCATATTATTCTGGTAATCGAGTACCCTTGTACCTTTTCGTCCAAGGTCATCAAGAAGATTGTTGATTGCTGTCCTTCCCATGGGGAATGAGAGATCACTGTATTCTATGCAGAGCCAGCTCTGCTCATAGAATACTCCTACCTGGTCCTTATGTATGAAGCCGTTGGCGAGAAGTATGGATGCATATGAGAATATCTGCATTCCTCTCTTGAGGCCGAAGTACTTCTCAAGATACCCCTTCACATCAGAGCATACAGCTTCTATGAGAGCATATTGTCCGTACTCAAGGATTGTTATATCGTCTTTGTCTTCTTCGCCGGAGAAGAGATGGTAGTTGCGATTCGGTACAAATCCCTTTTCAGGTATTATCTTTCCTATGGTCTTTCCTGTCTTCTTTCCCCACTTGCCGCTCGGAAGAAGAACAGCCTCATACATATAGACGTAATAGTTATCTCCAATCTTCTTTATCTCGGTACATGCTCCGGGTCTGAATTTGCTTATCTCCTGAGGTATCATAGGTACTCCTTTACATATCGGTAATATCTATAATGTATAGTACCTCAAACCCTCCCTTTGACGCAACAAAAAACGAGCCTATTTCGTTATTTTTACGCAAAAAGGCTCATTTTCTGCTCGATAAAACTAAGATTGCTTAAGACATATCGGTAATTTCATGAATGATTGTGATTAGGCTGATGTTTAACATAAGAATGGGAATTCCTAAGATGGAAGAGGCATGGAGCAGGATTCTTGACGGTCACCGAAATGGAACAAACAGTAAAAAGGACGAGGAACTTTATAGAAAATGGGGAAACGCACTGAAGAAATTGGCGTCAGATCCATTGTATCCAAGTCTTCATACACATGAAATAGAGCCATTATCCAGAAGATATGGAATGAAAGTCTGGCAGTCATATCTGGAGAATAAGACAAGTAAGGCAAAAAGAATGTTCTGGGTATACGGCCCCGCGCAAAAGGACATAACAATCATTGGATTGGAACCACATCCGGAGGATTCAAAAAAAGGAGCATACGACAGAATCAATCTGTCGGAACTTACTTAATTCAATACGGAATAAGGCACAAGACCGGTCAAAAAAAAATGGTCTTAGTATACTTTTAAACGATAGCCTGAGAGCAAGTCTTTCTATATAGTACGGTTGTTATCAGGTGTACTCAGACTCTCGACATCAATACAACTGTCTCGATGTGGCTGCTGCCGTAATATGCGTCATAGACAGATACTTCTTCCGGCTTATGGGATTTAAAGAGCGCAATATCGCGGGCAAGGGTTACGGGATTACATGAGACATAGATAACACATTCCGGATTCCACTTTCCAATCATTTCGATAACTTTTCTATCAAGTCCCGTGCGGGGAGGATCCACGATGACGGTGTCGACACGTCCTCTATTATCTTTAGTCACCCACTTCTCGCACTCATCCGTGTACGATATCGCCCCGGGAGCGTTTATTTTACTGAGAGAGAGGCATCTCTTCTCTTTCTCGACAGCGTAGACTGTTTTACCCGTCCCGTTGAAGACAGCTGAGAATGTACCGACCCCGCTGTAGAGATCCATTATCGTACTACCGACTGCCTTTTCCTTCACGTATTCAAGTATCTTTTTAAAGACTTCCGGATTAGATTGAAAGAAGACATCGGCCGTGACAGCGTACCTGTAGTCGCCGAGTGTAATATCGACCCTCTTGCCGCCGAATGACACATCCCTGTCTCCGGCAAAAAGCGGAACTTCGACAAGCCCGCTCTCTTTATTGACCTTATTCTCGAACATCAATGATCGGGCATATTTGAAGAGAGTACCCTTTTCTTCTTCCAGGAGGACATTGAGCTTACTATCAAGAAGGGGGCAGTGTTTTATCCTTACAAGCTCCTTCGATTCCCTCTTGAGGAACCCGGCGTCTCCGCTACGTGGATCAACGTGTATTCTCACTCTCTTACGGTAGCCTTCAATCTCTCCATATTGCGGAGGAAGGAATGGAGGAAGATCTTTCATATTCCCCAGGTGTATCAGATTGTCCTTCACAATTTCCTCTTTCAACAGGGCAGAGGACTCGGGAGAGACTATCTGGAAATCACAGCCGCCACAGACGTTGTACATCGGACAAAGCGGAGAAATACGTAACGGAGAGGGAGAGAGAATCTCTGTTGCGTCTCCCTCTACAACCCCTTTACGTTCCCTCCTGATTTCATATTCAACCTCTTCTCCAGGAAGAGCATTACCGAGTATGACACATCTTGCGTCGTCGTACCCCATTCCTCTTGCAGATGAGATCAATTTCTCGATTTTCAAAGCCATTCTTTAAGTTTCTCGGCATAAGTGTCTATCAAGGAGATGCCCTTCATCCAGAAGTCCTTTGATTCGATATCACAGCCGGCGGAGCGTGCACACTCTTCAGCCGAAAAACGTCCCGTCATAGAAAGAACGTTCTTATAGTGCGCGGGGAAATCTTTGACGCTGTCCTTTGAAGCATATAAGCCGAGTGCGAAAAGCTGTCCGAAAGCATAGGGATAGTTATAGAACGAGAACCCTTCAGAGTAGTAATGGCTCTTCACGGCCCACATATACGGGTGTTTGATTTTAACAGCATCTCCATATGTCTCTGCCTGGGCCTTCGTCATGAGACGGCAGAATTCATCGGGAGTTACATCGCCCTTTCGTCTAGCCTCGAATGCATACTTTTCAAAGTAGAAGCGCGAGAGTATATCTATACACACCTGGAATGATGATGCTACAAAGGCCTCGATTATTCCAAGGCTCTCTTCCCTTGATGCACTCTTCAAAACTTCCTGGAAGATTGTCGTCTCACCGAAGATGGAGGCAGTCTCTGCAAGTGTCATCGGGTAATCCTTCTGGCTCATCGGATAGTCTTTCACACTGTAGTCGTGGTAGGCGTGTCCGAGTTCATGCGCAAGCGTCGAGACAGAATCATAGGACCCTTCCCAGTTCATCATAACCCTGCTTTCCTTGTGAACAGGGAACGAAATATCGTAAGCCCCTCCGATCTTTCCTTCATGGCTTACGGGGTCGACCCAATTCCTCTCGAATGCATTCTGAATGAACTCACCCACTTCAGGGGAGAAGGCTGTATAGCACCTTGTAACAAGCTCCTTTGCCTCCGCCCATGTGTATCTCATGCTGCTCTTCCCGACGGGAGCTGTAATGTCGAACCAGTCGAGGTGATCAAGGGACAGAAGAGAAGCCTTTGTTTTAAGATAGTCCCTGAACATATCCCTTGAATCCTCGAGGGAGGAAATGAGGGCATCGAGAGTCTTATGAGTTATACGGGATGAAAAGAGAGAGCGGTCGATCGGGTCCTTCCAGCCTCTTCTTCTCTCGAGTAGGAGCGTTGTGCCCTTGACTCCGTTGAGAGCTGCCGCAAGAGCAGTACGGTTTTTTTCGAGAATCTTTATCTCCCTCTCGAATGCGTCTTTTCTTACTGCTCTCTCCGGACTCGACTGCATTCCCCTGAGCTGTGTCAAAGTACACCCGTTGTCCTTTATTTCGGATGTGAGTGTCATATGGAGCTTCTCCCAGCTTGATGAGGAGACCTGGAGCATCTCGTTCGCGAGTGCTTCCTCCTCAAGGCTCATCATGTGGCTCCTTTTTATTACAGTCTCATTGAGAAAAAGTGAGTAATCCTTCAACTGGGGAGCATTGAATTCGCCCTCCCGCTCTGCTATGTAGTAAGCAAAGACAGTGTCGGCTTCATTCGCCGCAACGGAGGCTTTCTCGACCTTTGAATATGCTGCACTTATTACGGGGTCCGTCGTGTTGACACTGAATGATGTGTAGGCATATGAGCCGAGCTCCGTCATGAGAGCCATAAGCTCATCACGCTCTTTCAAGAGCTCGATGATAGGAATCGACTTATCTCTGCTCTTTTTTTTGAGAGCATCGGAGAGTTCATATACGCGCTCTATATCACAATTGAATTCTTTACTTTCAACACCCGGATAAATGGACTCGAGATCCCAGACTGGTAGTTTTTCTTCACACATGACTCAAGTGTAATTAACTTGTCGTCAAAGGTCCACTGTATAAGATGCACCGAGAAGAATACCGTCGTCTCTCGTATGCGACACAACAACAACTGTCGATCCTTTTGTTCTTTCTCTGATCACATCTGCCGTCTTTCTCTTCGTCTCCTCATCGAGTCCCGTAAAAGGCTCATCAAGTAGATAAACTTTTCTTTTGAGAAGTAAAAGCCGGGCAACTGCAACTCTCCTCTTCATTCCACCCGAGAGAGTCTGCACTATGCTGTTCTCTTCGCCTTTGAGGTCCAGTTCTCCCAGGAGAGTTAAAATCTCATTTCTGTCGTCTGTCACCATAGCCAGATTCGATTTCACGCTCATATTCTCGACAAGCCTGTCCTCCTGAAAGAGAAGAGCGGCATCGCTTGTATCAATAAAGCCGGAGTAATCTCTGTCTAGTCCTGCAATCATTCTTAAAAGCGTTGTCTTACCCTTTCCGCTCTCCCCCATTATCAGAGTTACCTTTCCATCGGGGATGGAGAGAGAGAAGTCGTGGAAGATGATCTTGTCTGAGAAGCGTTTTTCCTTAATTTCCGCCTTCATTCCAGGATCCTCCTCTTCATGAGGCTCAATATGAACAATGTAAATTTCTCGAAGAGGGCCGAGAGGACTACTATCACAATGGTCCAGGCAAAAAGATCCGGTGTCATAAGATAGACTTTAGCCTCATAGAGCGCCGTTCCCACAGAGGATTTAGGAAGCCCTATGACCTCTGCTGCAATTGCACTCTTGAACCCCAGTCCCACACCATTTCTGAGAGCTGTCTCTATAAACGGGAATATCGAGGGAAGGTATATATACCTGATTCTTTTCTTCCTGCCGACAGAGTAATTATCTGCAACCTCGAGTAAGAGAGGAGATGTCGCCTTCAGGCCCGAAAGCGTCTGGGAGTAAATAATCGGAAAGACCATCAGAAATGATATTACAATGCTGAGGTTCTTACTTTTGACCCATAGAAGCGTGAGAATGATTATCGATGCAACAGGTATACTTCTCATCGCCTTGATCACGGGAGAAAGGAAAATCCCGATTTTGTTTGAAAAGTAAGAAGCAAGTGCAAATAACGAGCCGAGGATAAAAGAGAGCAATATGCCGGCTGTGACGCGTGAGAGCGTAAAAAGGATCGAGAGCCAGAATGACGGAAGAGGAAGAAGCGCCAGAAGGGCCTCGAGCACTCTCAAAGGGGAAGGAAGAAAAATCTCCTCTCCCACGATAAGAGAGAGGATGAACCAAAGTGCTATCCAGATCAAAACGGAAAGCACATAGGATTTCTTATTCTTTTTATCAGAAGTAGAAGTCTTCACCTGGTATCGAGCCGCCTACACTTTTCGGATTCTCTCTATAAAGTGCCTCAAGGTAAACAGAGAGGTTTTCCTTCAACTTCTTTTCTGTCCACACTACGATATTGCACTTATCTACAGCCTTTTCTGCTACAGATGCTTTGATTATACCATATTTTTCAATCAATTCGGCAGCCTTATCGACATTTTCGTTAACCCACTCTGCACTCTCCTCATACTCATCAAGGAAGTCTTCGACGGCCTCCCTATGATCTTTTGCAAACTCTTTGTTCACAACTGTGACACCCGTAATGAGGCTTGTGCCGGAAAGATCTCTCCATAAGTCATTGAGATCCGCAACTATTAAAATGGGTGAGTTCTGCATCATGGCTGACGTTGCAAAAGGCTGTGGAAGTACAGCAAGTGCATCCTGATCTTTAGCTAAAGCGGCGACACATTCTGCGTGCTCGCTCTTCCACTCTAGTGTGACATCCTTTCCGTCCTCGAGTCCGTACCCGGAGAGAATAGTCTCAATAGCATACTCGGGCGTCGACCCCTTACCTGCAGAGTAGATAGTACGGCCCTTAATATCATCAAGACTGGAGATTGTGGTGTCACCATAGCCCGCAAGATACAACACGCCGAGCGTATTTACAGCAATAACCTGAACCTTTCCCGTATTGTTATAGAGGACTGCTGCAAGATTGGCCGGAATACATGCAACATCGACCTCATTCTTGGCAATCAACGGCGTGACGGCATCGGGGGATGCTTCAACTATGAATGTATAGCTGTTATCGAGGTCATCGTTATCGTTCTCGCTCTCGTCCATGAGTTTCACAAGTCCCATCGCCGTAGGCCCTTTGAGAGCGGCAACACGTACCTGCGTCTTCTCTTGAGAGAGCTTTTCACTCATCGGCTGAGAGAAAAGAGAGACACCCAAAACAAGGAGAAGAGAAACAAACAATATCTTTTTCATAACCCACCTCATCAATTCGGTTAGATTTTACTAACCCCTTCTATGATAATCAATAGATTCAGCTCTCCTTTTCTCATAAACCGGATGTGTCGATATCGACTATCATACTCTCCGTTTTCTTTTCCCTGATGAGGTAACACATATATATCGGCAGGTACCTCGCCTTCCCGTCCTCTTCCATGTTTCCTTTCGAAAGCACATAGGCCCTGTCTATTTTGTATCCCGGAACCTTCATGAATTTATCCAGTGCCCTGTGTGTCTTGTAATCCGAGCCCGACTTTACTTCAATGGCTACCACCTTCGAATCGAGTTCGATAAGAAAATCGAGTTCTCCGAGGTTTTTCTTCTTGCAGAAATAAGGCTCAAGAGCGTTGGCTGTAAGAGCCTGGGCAACGGCATTCTCAAAATGCGCCCCGTTATTGACTAAGCTGTTCTTTTTGATCAGCTCCATCTTCGTCTCCACCGGATAAGCGGAAGTAAGAAGCCCGGTGTCGGAGGAGAAGAGCCTGAAAAGATTGCTGCTCCGGGATGCTAGAAGCGGAACATTGGGTTCATCTACTTTGTATACGGGAATTGCAACCCCCGCATCCTTCAGCCAGAGAAAGCTGTTCTCATACCGTGAAAACTTCATCTCCTTATTGAGATCCGTAAAAATGAACCTTTTATCCTGTTTGTTGAGCTCTGCGGGAATTATGTCATAGATAGCCTTGAGCCTGAGCTTTTTATCCTGAGTCTCGTATTGCGAGAAATCCTCCCTGTACTGCAGCGTTATGTCTTTCAGGATCCTGTCGACCTTTCGTATGTCTTTTGTCTCGATGTATGTTTTCACCGCATCAGGCATACCCCCCACTATAAGGTAGACAAAGAACAGTGAAAGAAGCTTTTGATGTACAAGTTCATCAACAGGCTCACACTTCTCGAATTTCTCCTCAAGCATATCGATGGTCGTTCTTGATACATTGTTTGCAATCATAAACTCCTCGAAATCCATCGGATAGATTCTCAACAGTGTCATATAGCCCACCGGTACCGACGCTATTCCTTTGAGTTCAACACCAAGCAGCGACCCGCTCATCACGTATTTGAAACTGCCGTCATCAACGAGAAACTTAATTTTGGTTACTATTTCCGGGCACTTCTGAATTTCATCAAAAAAGACAACTGTCTCACCCTCCCGGCAGTTCTCGGGCATAATCATCCTCAGACGAAGAAGAAATTCCCCGGCACTTATATCTGCATTGAGGTATTCAACCATTTCTTTGCGGTCTATGAAGTTGATTTCAAACTTACTGTATCCGCTCTTTTCAATCTCGTCCTTTATGAGCCAGGTCTTACCTACCTGACGCGCACCGGTCACAAGGAGGGCTTTCTCCGAGCTCTCGAGCCAGTCCCTGATAAAAGTTGAATCTTTTCTGTACATAACATAATTATAGCATCTCTGCCCCGTTATTCAAACTATTCAAGATGAATTTTGCCCCGTTTTTCTTGGCTTTTTAATGAGATTTTGCCCCGTTTTGCCAGAATGCTGAACAAATGACAAGCAAAAGTGTTTTCTGTTATCTTTTAGGTATGAAAATAAGAACCCTTCTGATTATCATACTCACCCTCGTACTGCTCACATCATGTACATCGATCAAGAATGAAATAATACGCTCAAAGCTTTCACTCTCGAGAGAAGAGCTGAACGAGCTCAAGAAAACATCGGATCCGGATGTTGTACTATCTGACGGTTCCGCGTTGATGGTTTATGCATTGAATAAATACGCGAATGCGGACGGGACATTCTCGGGAGCAGTTGAGAGCGAGCTTCCCGCCGACAGAAGAATCGAGAAAATCGATCTCTCTTCATCCACGCTCTGGATATCGTACCCGTCTGAATACACTCCCGGAGAGCTCCTTCCCGTCATCTTCTTCACTCATGGAGGGGGTTATACTCAGGGAAGCTACAAAACATACCAGAAGCTTCTTGCAATACTCTCCGATAAGACTCACTCTATTGTATTCGCCCCGGACTATTCGCTCTCACCTGAATATAAGTTTCCACGGGCAGTCGATGATGTATGGGAGGCATACACATTTCTTCTCGAGAACGGAGAGACATACGGAGCGGACAAGTCAAGAACGGTGCTTCTCGGAGACAGTGCGGGAGGAAATTTTGCCGCGGGTCTTGCAATAAGAGCGAAGGAAGAGAGCACTACAGAGCCCGCCGGTGTTGTTTTGATATACCCCAACCTATGTGTCTATCCCGTCCTTCTTCCCTCCCACGTCCTCTTCGGAGGCTTCGACGGACGCCCAAATATGATAACCCGCCGTGTCATGGAGTACACATACACGAGCTACCTCGAGAGCCTGGAAGACGGCCTCAAGCCTTACGCCTCTCCCCTTCTTATGCTTGAGGGGGCACTCGACACCCTCACCGTACCCAATCTATACAGTGAATGTGCTGTTGCGGTGGACGATGACGGCTCTTATATACTCCCCGACCACTTGATTGTGGTGGCTGAAGCCGACAGTCTCAGAGATGAAGGCATAATGTACCACGCCCTCTTAACAGATCTCGGAACAGAGTCGACGCTTTCTGTCTACAAAGGCGCCATCCACGCATTCTTCCAGCTCTATGAAATTCTTGATGACGGGAAAAAGGCGATAAAAGAAGTCAGCGCCTTCATCATTGAGCATACAAAGTAGTGAAAGAAAAAGGGTGCTGCGACCATGCAACACCCGCTTGATTAATAGATCTGTGTAACCGAAGTTATTACACCGCCCTCGACAGTAACAAGGACGCTCAACACCTCGGCAACATCTGTCGGATCCCAGGGCCTGAGATAGGTGAATGTGATTGTACTTACACCATCCATCACGGCCTCGAACTCTGCATTCCATTCGCCGGGGACACCGACCATGCCGTTGCTGCCACCCGCTGTATAAGACTCACCCGTCTCCACGATGCTCGGGCCGTCAATGGAGGCAACCCATTCATATCCCGTCGAAGAATTACTCTCGAGAGAGATGTAGATAGTCGAGCTTATGCTCTTGAGCCACGACCAGTCGGCATATGCCGGAGCGGGGCCGTAGGTATCGCTTTCAACGAGTGTGATACATGACGAAAGAAGTAATGCAGCAAGAAGTAAAACTACAATAATACCTTTTTTCATTTAGATTCCTTTACGTCCATGACTTCGATGGCATACGGTTTTACTATGTCGATGAGTTCGCTCGATGTTACTCCCGAGACCTTTATATAAATACATCTGTTGCCGACTTCAGTTCCCTGGAAACAGGAAAGAGTGACAAGATCAAGCTGCTTTTCGCTTATCTTTCCCATTATCTCGGCAAGTATTCCCTTTCTGTCCTGGACAAGGAACGTAAGAGTAGTTCCCGGGACTCTTGCTCCGAAGGACTCGAGAAGCATCTTGAAAAGGTCGGACTTGCTTACGATTCCGACTAAGAAGCCGTCCTCGAGGACAGGAAGACAAGAGAGATCCTGATCGAGCATCAACATAGCTGCGTCCTCGACTGTCGTATCTTTCGTGACTGTGACGGGATTACGCGACATGATCTTCTTGACTGTGAGCTTCGAGAGAAGATAGTTCGTCTCATATGCACTGAGTGTGCTTGCCGGGCTCGGTGCAGCCTTCAGAATATCCTTTTCCGATATCACCCCGATCAGCATGCCGTTTCTGTCGAGAACAGGAAGACGATGTACGTGTTCCTTCTTCATCAGATCAGCTGCATCCTGTATAGACATATCCGGAGCACAGGTTACCGGATTCTTGGTCATTCTTCTTTCAATAATCATAATAAAATCTCCTCACACAATAATAGAATAAAGAAGAGCCGGTGGCAAATATTATTATTCACCAAGATATGCTTCTCTCACCTTCGAGTTGGAAAGCAGTGCCTTCGAGTCGTCATGAAGTACGACAACACCGTTTTCCATGACATAGCCGTCATTACTGCTCTTGAGTGCAAGACGTGCATTCTGCTCTACGACAAAGACCGTGACCTTGTCTTCCTTATTGATGAGCTTCAGCTTATTGAATATTTCCTGGACGATGAGCGGCGCAAGTCCCAGTCCCGGCTCATCGAGAAGAAGAAGTCTCGGGCTTATCATGAGAGCTCTTGCAACGGCAAGCATCTGCTGCTCTCCCCCCGAGAGGGAGCGTGACTTCTGCTTTCTTCTTTCTCCGAGAATCGGGAAGAAGGAGAACATCTCATCCTTCTTTCTCTTTATGAGTGCATCATCGCTGAGCATGAATGCTCCCATATCGAGATTCTCTTCGACTGTGAGATCGGCAAATACTCTTCTCCCTTCAGGAACAAGTGCAATGCCCTTCTTTACAACATTATAAGTCGGAACTCCATGATAATGCTTGTCCTTGACTGTGTATAAAAGGTCGCCGTCATAGTAGATCGAGCCGTCGACGAGAGGTTCCTGTCCGACTATCGCCTTCAGGAGGGTCGATTTACCTGCGCCGTTGGCACCGATTAAAGCGATCATCTCCCCCTCTACAACAGACATGCTGACTCCCTTGAGAGCCTTGATGTTGCCGTAGCTGACACTTATATTATCGAGTTTCAAGATTTCCTTATCTGCCATAATCAATCATCCTCCTCATCGTCATCTCCTCCTCCGAGGTATGCTTCGATGACACGGCTGTCATTCTGGATCTCCGCCGGGGTTCCCTGAGCTATCTTGACACCATAGTTGAGAACAGTGATGTTGTCACAGATATTCATGACGAGCTTCATATCGTGTTCGATGAGAACAACGGTTATACCGAGGTCTCTGATCCTCCTTATAGTCTTCATGAGACTTTCAGTCTCCTGCGGGTTCATACCTGCTGCAGGCTCATCGAGGAAGAGGAGTTTGGGCTCTGTCGCGAGTGCACGCGCTATCTCGAGTTCACGCTGGTAGCCGTAAGGAAGATTCTTCGCTTCCTCGTTTCTTACATTCTCCAGGCCGAAGAACTCCAGCCACTTCATAGACTCGGCATATATCTCCTCATTCTCCTTCTTTACATTTACAAAAGAGAGGAGTGACTGCAGTGTACGGTTCTTGATTGTTCCCGTAAGCGAATGACGGGCCACCATGACATTGTCGATGACACTGAGATTCTTGAAGAGCCTTATATTCTGGAAGGTTCTTGCAATACCGAGACGGCAGATTTTGTTTGCCGGAAGTCCCGTTATATCCTTCCCGTCGAATGTGACAGTGCCGCTTGTCGGAGTATCGAGCCCCGTGATGTTGTTGAAGAGCGTGGTCTTTCCGGCACCGTTCGGTCCGATAAGGCCGGTTATCATATCCTTTTCGACTGTGAAATCTACTCTGTTTACTGCGATAACACCACCGAATTCCCTTGTAAGGGACTTTGTTTCGAGCATGCTCATTGTGTCACCCCCTTATAGTAGGCCTTCTCCGCACTGCGGTTGTCTCTCTTCTTACGCCCGAGTATTCCCTGAGGTCTGTAGATCATCATGACGACAAGTATAAGGCCGAAGATAATCTGCTTTGCCTGGGCCGGGATGACGCTCGAGAGTCCCACAAGCTGAGGAAAGTATGATATGAACTGGATGATGAATGCACCGAGTATGACGGCGATGAAGTTTCCCATACCGCCGAGAACGACAGTACAGAGAACCATTATCGAGACCATGAAGACATAGGTTCCGGGAGAAACGGAGAGCACGAACTCCGCCTGGAGGCACCCCGCAAGACCTGTCACAGCCGCCCCGATTGCAAAGGATGCAACCTTGTACTTCGTAACGTTTATTCCAAGCGAGGAAACAGCAATTTCATCCTCTCTTATCGCCTCGAGTGCACGCCCCATTCTGCTCTTTGCAAGGCGCTCGAGGAGGAAGTAACAGAGGGCAAGCATGATGACTTCCAAAAGGAGGAATGCATACTTGTTGTAAGGGCTTATCTGGAGACCGAAGAACGAGATGATCGGGATACGCTGGATACCCATAGGTCCGTTTGTAAGGCTGTCCCAGTTGTTGATGACGTTACGGACGATTTCGGCAAAGCCGAGTGTCGCAATTGCAAGGTAGTCTCCCTTGAGTCTCAGTGTCGGGAGTCCGATCAAAACTCCTAGGAGCGCACAGAGCACCGCCGCAACTGGAATTGATGCCCAGAATGACCATCCGAGCTTTGTCGTGAGGATAGCTGTTGTATAGCTTCCGACGGCGAAGAACCCCGCCCCGCATAGCGAGAGCATACCCGTATAACCGGTGATGAGATTCTGTCCCAGGGACATGAATGCATATATGCATGTATAGATTAATATGAGAAGAAAGAAATTGAACATCAGACCTTCTCCTTTTCAGCCTTACCCAAGAGTCCTTCCGGTTTGAGTAAGAGAATGATGATGAGAACGGCAAAAGCGATTGTATCCTTGAATCCCTGGGGAATTCCGAGGAGTGCAACCCCGAATGTCTCGAGTATTCCCAATAAAAAGCCACCGAGCATGGCTCCCGTAATATTTCCGATTCCTCCGACGACGGCTGCAACGAATGCCTTGAGACCTATCATTGTACCCATTGTCGCATAAACCTTGTAGTCAAGGGAGATCAATATACCGCCGCAGGCAGCAAGAGCACTTCCGATCCCGAAGGTAAGGGAGATTATCATATCGGAATTGATTCCCATGAGCTTTGCTGTCTCTCCGTCGAGAGCGGTCGCCCTCATTGCCTTACCCATCTTCGTTTTGTCGACAAAGAGCTTCAAAAGCACCATCATGACGACGGCGACAACAAGAACGAGGATCTGGTGCGGAGTAATGACAACACCGCCGATCGAGATTGCCGTGTTGTCGAAGGGATATTCGAACTTTCTCGAGTGTGTGCCGAACATCCATGCACAGGAGTTGGAAAGTATGAACGATATTCCGATTGCACTTAAGAGAGGAGCAAGCCTCGCCCCCTTTCTCAGCGGCTTGTAGGCAATACGCTCGATAGCCATACCGAGGAGGGCGCAGAGTACCATTGACACAAGCATTGCAATGAAGAATGCGATAATCCACCACACTCCCATCTCACTTGAACCGCGGAGGGCGTCAAAGACAAAGAGTCCTATGTAAGCTCCCACCATTAAGATATCGCCATGGGCGAAATTGATAAACTTAAGAATACCGTAAACCATGGTGTATCCGAGTGCTATAAGAGCATAGACACCGCCCAGGGTCAGGCCGTTCATGAGATGCTGGAAAAACAGACTGACAGATCCCATTTATCTCCTCCACTTTCTCTCTTTCAAAAAGAATTCAACGGAAAAAGCACCGCATCACGGTGCTCTTCCCTCCGGCTTAATGCCGAATCATTCAGCTTTGACGACTTTACCGTCAACCACCTGATATGCTCCAAGATACTTCGGTGTGCTGCCTTCAACCTTATAGATTCCCTGATAAGCAACAAGGTCACCGTTCTCATCGAAGTTGATAACTCCGTTAACACCGACATAATCCTTGACGTTCTTCATGCCTTCCTTGATTGCCTTTCTGTCTGTTCCGACAGATGCGATGACACTCATGAGGATGTTTGTAGCATCATAAGCGTTTGTTGCGAAGCTGTCGGGGCCGACACCGTACTTAGCTGCGTATCTCTCTTTGAACTCCTTGGCTGAGTTGGACTCTTCGACCTGAGCGGATGCTGTGTAGATGACACCGTCTGTGTACTGACCTGCAAGAGTGTAGATCTCTTCGCTGAGGAATCCGTCCCCCGAGAGGAAAGGCTTTCCGACTTGGAGCTGTGATGCCTGCTCGAGGATCTGTGCCATCTCTGCTGTGTAGTCCGGGATATAGATAGCTTCAGCATCTGTATTCTTGAGCTTTGTCAGCTGAGTCTTGAAATCCTTGTCGCCGACCATGAATG
>CAVHKW010000033.1:0-9867 GCA_963636745.1 uncultured Oscillospiraceae bacterium
CATCGATTGTTGTAAGCTCGAGATCATCCTTATTGGTGTAATTTGTCCCGTTGATCGCATTATAGAGGCTGAGCGCCCATGCTTTGTTTTCTTCCCGTCCGAAGATGAACTTGAAAAGTCTATCTTTGTATTCCCTGTTTACCATCTTGTCTCGGCCTCCTTATCTTCTTGATATCTATGATAATAATATCATAAGAAAAGAAAGAATTGGCAAGTGGATTATAATTAAAGGCCCTGCTTTTACACAGAGCCTTTGTGTTATTTTCTATCTCTTATTTATTGAGATTGATGACTGACTTGTCGTAGTCAGAGGGAGCATCAAAGCCGAGGAAGTTCATGAGAGTTGCAGGGATGGAAGATATGCCAAGACCTGTGTTGAGCTCTTTTGAATACTCTCCATTGTACTCCGGATCATATATGATACATGGAACAGGATTGAGAGAGTGACTTGTCTTGGGCTTGGGTTCTCCGTTTTCCTTTTTCTTGACGGAGCCGTCCTTTCCGTGCTCATACATATCGTCAGCATTGCCGTGGTCAGCTGTAATAACCATCACGCCGCCTGCCTTCTCGATAGCGCTCCTGAGTCTTCCGAGCTGAAGATCCATTGCCTCCATCGAACATACAACAGCTTCATATACTCCTGTGTGTCCAACCATATCGCCATTGGGGTAATTGAGCTTGATAAGATTCCACTTACCGCTCTCGATCTCCTTAATGACCCTGTCTGTTATATCTGCACACTTCATCCACGGTCTTTCCTCGAATGGTACGATATCTGACGGGATCTCGACATATTCTTCGAGCTTGTCATCAAATTTACCTGACTTGTTGCCGTTGAAGAAGTATGTGACATGTCCGAACTTCTGTGTCTCGGAAATTGAGAACTGCATCTGACCGGAGGCACAGAGGTACTCCGCCATTGTTCTGTCGATAGCCGGAGGAGACACAAGATACTGTGTCGGAATATGTAAATCGCCGTCATATTCCATCATTCCCGCGTATTCAACACTTGGAACTCTCTTCCTATCAAACTCCTTGAGATCCTTCTCCTGGAATGCGCGCGATATCTCGATTGCTCTGTCGCCGCGGAAATTGAAGAGGATTACCGAGTCTCCATCCTCGATTGTTCCGACAGGCTTTCCGTTCTCTGCAATTACAAACGGAGGAAGATCCTGGTCTATTGCGCCTGTCTCCTTTCTAAGAGTTTCGATAGCTTCATGAGCGGATGCAAACTGTCTTCCTTCTCCGAGAACATGAGTCTCCCATCCCTTCTTCACCATATTCCAATTGGCATTGTATCTGTCCATTGTGATGACCATTCTGCCACCGCCGGATGCAATTTTAGCATCGAATGTGCCGTCCTTCGAGAGATCTGATAGAAATTCGGCAAACGGATCGAAGTAATCAAGCGCCGACATCTCGCCGACGTCTCTTCCGTCAAGGAGAGCATGGACTCTGACTTTCCTGACACCTTCCTTCTTTGCTTCCACTATCATAGCCTTGAGGTTGTTTATATGAGAGTGTACGTTTCCGTCGCTGAGGAGCCCGATGAAGTGTAGTGTCGAATTGTTTTTCTTTACGTTCTCAACAAGCTTCTTCCAGGTTTCCCCTTCAAACATCTTACCGCTCTCGATTGATGATGCTACAAGCTTTGCACCCTGGTCGAAGACCCTTCCGCAACCCATTGCGTTGTGTCCGACTTCGCTGTTTCCCATATCGGCATCGGAGGGAAGGCCAACTGCCGTTCCATGAGCCTTGAGCTTTGTCCAGGGACAAGTTGAATAGAACTTATCAAGATTGGAGGTGACTGCATTTCTGACAGCATCTCCTTCCTCGTATTTACCAAAACCGACACCATCCATGATTACAAGAAGAACAGGTCCTCTTCTTTTGATGATTCCATTTTTATTCAGAGCATCAACCATATTAAACTCCTTTGAGATTACTCTCTTTATTTTTCTTTTTTGCTTTTTCTTAGTCTACCCTTTTAAGCGGGCTTGTAGCTTCCTCAAGCCATGGCTTTGTCTCTTCAAAGACATAGTCTATAAGCTGGTCCTTTATCCATTGATGGTAGGCATCAATCTGCTGGATCTCGACATCGGTGAGGTATCTTACATCGATGAGCTTCTTTTCATAAGGAACCATCGAGAGGATTTCAAAGTTGTAGAACTCACCGAATTCACTCTTCTGATAGCTCTGGCAGGCAATGAGGTTCTCGATCCTTATGCCGTATCGTCCCTCTTTGTATACCCCCGGCTCGTCAGATATGACCATACCTGTCTCGAGAGGAACATCCAGGAGGCGCGCGGAAATATTAACAGGGCCCTCATGAACGTTGAGCCTGCATCCAACTCCGTGTCCCGTTCCATGCATATATGTCTCATAAGAACACCATAAAAACTGCTTTGCAAGTATATCGAGCTGTGTTCCGACTGTTCCCTTGGGGAAGATCTGACGTGCAAGTGCGAGGTGGCCTTTGAGAACAAGTGTATAATCCTTCTTCATAGCCTCCGTAGCCTCTGCTCCGAAGAGAAGTGTTCTCGTCAAATCCGTTGTTCCGAACTCGAACTGGCTTCCCGTATCGAGAACAAGCAACCCCTGTCCCTCGACTTTCTTGTTACTCTTCTCATCCGGGCTGTAATGAACAACAGCTCCATGTTCGTTGAAGGCCGATATAGGCTCGAAGGAAGGACCGAGGTATCCCTCCATCTTCTTTCTCTCGTTCTCGAATCTCTTTGCAACATCAAGCTCCGTGTAGGACCCGAGAGGATCAAGGTTCGCCATGAAGTTTGCAAACGCAACACCATCAAGGAAGTGGGCTCTTCTCATTCCCTCCATTTCGACCGGGTTCTTTCTTGCTTTGAGTTCTGTTGTGATATCGGTCTCGTCGGTGTTCTTTTTCTTATCAAGTGAATCGAGGAAAGCACATGAGACCTTCTTCGATGAATAGAGTCCGTTTCCTTTCTTTACAAGAAGAGGAACATCCTCTACGGCCTTTTCATACGCTCTTATCTCGAAATCCTTCTTCACACACTCAAGTAAGGCATCATCAAATCTCTTTTCGTTTACAAAAAGAATAGCCTTATCGAAGGAAATGAAAGCATAAGAGATAAAAACAGGGTTACATGGAATATCGTCAGCACGTAAGTTAGTCAGCCATGCTATATCATCAATGGATGAGATGAATGTCCATTTCACGTCTTTCTGTCTCATCTTGAGTCTGACGAAGTTGATCTTCGCGGCACGTGTGAATCCCGCATACTCATCCTTCATGCTGACACAGGAGGAGAATGGAAGAGAAGGCCTCTCGGTCCATACATCGTCGAAGTAGTCAGCTGTAAGAACAAAAGAGACTCTCTTTTTCTTCAGCTTCTCCGCCATTTCACGGTAATCGCTTATCGAAATCGAAGATCTGTCGACGCCGACTTTATCCTTTGCTTTCATATTCGAACAAAGCCACTCAATAGGAGTCTCAACTCCCTCGAGGCCCTGCTTCATCAATATATATGAGCTTCCCTTTATCTCATCTCCGCCCTGAAGATAATAGCGCGAATCCACCCATAAAAGTGCCTTGTCGAGGGTGATGATGACTGTCCCTGCAGAACCCGAGAATCCCGATATGAACTCTCTTGTTCTCCATCTGGCGGAAACATATTCACTCATATGAGGATCCGTTCCCGTAACATACCAGGCACTTAGCCCATCCTTCTTCATTTTTTCCCTGATCTGTTCAACTCTTTCATCTATCATTCTTTTTCTTCCTTATTACATTAGAAACCACCAGGAGCGCCGCTCCAGCCACAACCATCAGAAAACAGAATACTTGACCTTTCGAAATATTACCCAGGCTCTCGAAGAGATATATGTTGTCGCTCTTCTCTCCGAATGAAATAACATAGCCTATATCGCTGTCAGGCTGTCTGAAGTATTCGATTATGAATCTTATGACGCCGTATCCCATGAGATAGAAAGCGAGAATGGTGCCGTCGGCAAGATTCTTTCTCTCTTTCAATTTTCTTACAAAAAGCCACAAAAAGAGACCGAGGACTATACCTTCGAAGAAGGCTTCAAAGAGCTGACTCGGCCAGCGCGGTAGATTTACGTAACTACCGAGAATATATTCTATGCCCACCTTGTCCGCAACATCCCTGACCCATTCAATGGATGTGCTGAAGGCCTGAGCCGACGGGAAGAGCATCCCGAGGGGGGAAGTTGTCACCCTGCCGTAAAGTTCTGCGTTGAAGAAGTTACCAAGCCTTCCGAATGTGTATGCAAAAGGAACGGAGAGAGCTATGTGGTCTGCAAGCTTCAAGAGCCCCACCTTCTTAACTCTCGAGTAGATGAAGCCTCCTATGAAGGCTCCTATCACACCTCCGTGATAGCTCATTCCGGGAAGTCCGACAAACTTTCCGTTTCTGAACGGCCAGAAAATCATATATGGATGTGTAAGATAATAGACGGCATCATCGTAGAAGAAACATGATCCCAGGCGGGCCCCGACGAGGAGAGAGATGATCACAGTCAGATAGAAATCATCATAGAGCTCCTTGTTCTTTTTGAGGCTCCTGTCTTCCCTTGTTGTTTTGGAAAATAGAAGGTAGGCGGTTACGAAAGCGAAGATGTACATAACGGCATACCATCTGACAGGCAATCCCTCTATCACATATGGAGATATCCAACTAGGATAATTAACAAACATCAGCATGTCTGGAGTATACTATTTTGCTTCTCTTTAAACAATTCTTATATCTACACATAATATACAGAAAACCCGATCCCTCTTTTTTCAAAAGAGGATTATTATAATGGCATGAAAAAGTTGGCTGTCATTTTATTTGTTATCATATCATCCGCTTCTCTGCTTTTTTCCGCACCATCATTCGAAAGATATATAAATCCATCATCAATACAATATTCCTCATCAAGCCAGGAAAGCGCAGCGAATGCGGCAAGTCTCACCGAGATGCTCTATGCACTGGGAAATCTCTACAGCTACCTGGATCAGAACTATCTCTATGACATCGACAACCAGGCGATGAAGAATGCCGTAATATCGGCAATGATAGACTCTCTCGGCGATAAGTATTCATATTTCGTCTCTCCTGATGAGGCGGAAGACTATAAAGAAGAGAGTGACGGCAAGTACATAGGAATAGGTACCTACCTTACAAAGGTCAACCCCTCATACATAGACTGGGATGATCCATCCACCTATATGGTTACAATTACATCCCCCTTCCCGGGCGGACCTGCGGACAGAGCGGGACTGAGGGCTGGGGATCTCATCAGCCATGTCAACGGAGAGGAGATCTACGAGCTCAATGCAACCGACGCAAGTAAGAAGATCAGGGGAAAGGAGGGAGAGCCGATTACTCTCACAGTACACCGCGGCTCCGCAGTCTTCGATGTTACTCTCATGCCCGAGGAGATAACAACTCCCAGCACCTCAAAAACAATCCTTGACGGCAATATCGGATACCTCGCGATAACACAATTCTCAAAGACCACATACGAGAGTGTCGAGGAGGACTTGAAGTACCTTCTCGATAACGGCGCGACAAGTCTCATCATCGACCTCAGAAACAACGGAGGCGGTGTTGTCGATTCGTCACTCAACATCGCCAATATGTTCGTCGAAGAGAACAAAACGCTGATGACAACGAAATTCAAGGAATCCTCATCAAAGAAAAACACCGTATATACATCCAATTCAACTCTCATAGTTCCTCTCGATTTCCCGATAGTCCTTCTTGTAAACGGAGGAACGGCAAGTGCAAGTGAAATCCTCACTGGTGCTTTGAGAGATAACAACAGAGCCATCGTCGTCGGCTCACAGACATACGGTAAGGGTATAATGCAATACTCTCTCTCCTTTATGGACGGCTACCTTAATCTCACCGTCGCCAACTACTACACCCCGAGCGGAAAATCAATCCACGAAGTCGGAATCACACCGGACTTCATAGTTGAAACGGCGGAGTATACGGACGAAGAAATGGATGCCTATGCAGCCTTCCTCGAGAACAACAACATGAAAGAGTGGATCGAAGAGTATCCCGAGTACTCTAAGGAGAACATCCTCCGCTTTGCATACGAGAATGAAGAGAGCGGCGTACCTCATGACCTCTTGTGTCTGTTGATCAGAAACGAATATATCTACTCCCTCGATTATGATAAGCGCCCGGTCGCAGATCCCGATTTCGACACCCAGCTGAGTAAAGCAATCGAAGTCATAAAGAGCGGAATAACCGTCAGCGATGTAAACGAAATGAAAGAAGCGGAAAGCGGGACAAAGGAATAAGAGTGCGCGTATTTCTTCTCGATAAATCATACTCCGGAGAGCCGGTATATGTCCTTAAAGCAAGAGACAAAAGATACCTTGAGAAGGTCTTACGACTTGAAGAAGGTACCATTTTCACGGCAAAAGACTCAAAGGAAAACTACTATAAGGCAACCCTTATTGAAGACGGCATCCTCTCTCTCGAGAGAACAGATAATAGAGAGGAGACCCTCCTTGATAATCTCTCTGGCTACGAGGGTGATTTTGCTCCCATCGATATATACTTCTCCGTTTTGAAGGGAAAGAAGAACGAGAGCGTCGTGAGGGCACTGACGGAGATGGGGGCGAGAAGAATCACGCTTGTCGAGTCCGACTTCGTCCAGGAGAAAGATCTCTCCTTACACCAAATGGAGAGACTTGAAACAATCATCAAGGAAGCTGTCCAGCAGTCCGGCGCGAAACTGCCCGTCCTTTCGGGTCCCGTTACCTTCAAAGACGCAGTCAAAGAGGCGGAGGGAACTAAACTCATACTTCATCAGGCGCTTCTCGGAGAGACAAAGTCCCTTAAAGATGTAATTGTTGAAAATAATAATCTTAAAAACATTATATCCTGCTTCATCGGCCCTGAAGGCGGCTTTTCGGATGAAGAGTGCATCTACGCCATGGAAAACGGTGCTCTTCCCGTTCTTCTCAGGACAAATGTACTCCGCGCAGAGACCGCCAGCCTCTATGTGATGTCCTCATTGCAGACTTTACTGCACTAAACGGCACCTTTAGCGCTCTATTGACTACTCATTATTCTTACTTGACAATCCTTTATAGTGGAAGATTTCCCCGTATAAACAAGCACACTTCATATCTTTTCCATGGGGGATTGGAAGAGATTGTGCTGTCACTCTTCTTTTAAGACAGGCTCGTCGAGCACCTTAATCATCCTGGTAAAAACCTTTCTCTATGAACACGAATGTATTTGTATTCGGAACCGACACTCTTCTTGCTGATTTTCTCTCTTCTGCCGTCAGGGAGAACGACAGATATTTCTACTTTCAGAAAACCCCTCTCGATTATTCTTTTATTCTCGGCGATATCATAATTCTGATATCGGATGACATAAACGAGATAAAGAGAGTGGGAGCAAACCTTCCTCCGGAGGTTCCTCTTATGCTCCTTACACGAAACTATGAATGGTTCAACCTTGTGGAGTTCCCTCTTTTGAAGGTCATAACATATCCTCTCTCTGTCCTGATGCTCAGAACATACCTGGGAGAAATGAAGGAATACATAGCCAAATACCGCTTTCTCGAGAAATCACTTGTCGGATGCAGCGACGAGATGAAAAAGCTCAGACGGAATATAATATTCTCCTCGACAATCGACACGCCAGTTAACATATACGGAGAGTCTGGAACGGGGAAAACACTTGCAGCTAGGCTCATTCATAAGCTCAGACACTCAGACAGAGACATGGTCTATATAAACTGCGCGAATCTTTCGTCTTCTCTCTTCGACTCCGACCTATTCGGACACACCAAGGGAGCTTTCACAAGCGCCTCGTCTTCCCGCAGGGGGCTCCTGAGCATGGCCAACAACTCAACACTCTTTCTCGACGAAATTGGAAACCTCTCTCTCAACCACCAGGCCAAACTTCTCGACACTATAGAGAACGGACGCTACCGAAGTGTAGGTGACGACAGCGAGCATGTCTCTTCATTCCGTCTAATAACTGCCGGACAGGAAAGCCTCGAGAGCCTTGTTGAAAAGAAGAAATTGAGAAAGGATTTCTACTATCGTATATCATCATTCTCATTCTCCATAAAACCACTGAGAGACCATAAGGAAGATATTCCCGATATCGTCAGATACTACGAAGAAAAACGAAAAACATCGAAGAGACATATAAGCAACTATGATCCTTTCTTCCACTCGGACTGGAAGGGTAACATACGTGAGCTTTTACACTATCTCGACAGGGTTTTTCTTGTATGAGACACTAGAGAAAGATGAAAGCCTTCACTCTCACCGCTCTTTCAATTCCATACAGGAGCGTAAATTACAAGAGCGGCAAAAAAAAAGTTAACATGTGTTAAAAAAATGTGAAATTCCCCTTGTTTTTCAAGTTTTTCACATTGCCGGAAGGGCTATATAAAACATTAAAAAATTATATAATTTTAATTGTTTTCAAGGCTTTTTAACTTCTTTTTATTCCTTACATTATATATAATTAACTCATAGTGTTACTATTTGTACAAAGTGACTGATTTTACTCCGCCTAATAAAGTTTTTCACACTCTAATTCTTTATTGTGCAAAAATGTTAAAAACGTGTTAAAAACTCATATCTAGTGTTATCTAAATTGTCCCTTTCATATTGTTTATAGCGTCATCTCGTTTTATACTTTTACCTATGTTAGGTGTTTACGGAATAGGAAATCCTTTAATAGATTATATTTGCTCGGTCACGGAAAAAGACCTCTCTTCTTTAAGCCTCAATAAGGGCACCATGCTCCTCATCGACAAGGAGAAGCAGAAGGAGATTATAGACCATACAAAAGATAAGGACGTCAGATACTCCTGCGGAGGATCCTGTCCAAATACAATGGTTACATTGAGCTCTCTCGGCGTGAATACGATTCTTGCGGGCTCCGTCGGTGATGACGAACTCGGAAGACGATATCATGAGAGACTTAAAGAGAGCTCCGTTGTCGACCACCTTGTAGACAAGAAGGATGCTGTAACAGGCTCATCTATCATATTGCTTACAGATGACAAGGAAAGGACAATGAACACCTACCTTGGGGCAAACAGACTCTTCACACCCGAAGATGTGGACGAGAGCGTCGTAGACAAAGCCGACCTTTTCTACTTCACAGGTTATATGTGGGATACGGAGAACCAGAAGAACGCTGTATTGAAGGCATTGAAACTCTTCAAGGAAAGGGGAAAACTCGTCGCATTCGATGTAGCAGACCCATTTGCCGTCGGACGCTACCGCCAGACATTCCACTCTCTGATTTCGACATACTGCGACATAGTATTCGCCAACGGAGAAGAAGCAAGATACCTCATGAATAACTATGACCCTTATGAATGCTGCAGAAGCCTTGGTAAGCTGTGTCCCATAGCAATCGTCAAAAACGGTAAGAAAGGTTCCTTTATCTCAAATAACAGAGAAATAACGAAGATAGAAAGCTACGGCTCCGTCGTTCCGGTGGACACAACAGGCGCGGGAGACACATATGCCGCGGGTTTCCTGTACGGATATCTGACAGGGCGAGATATCGTATCATCATGCAATATAGCATCATATCTTGCAGGAGAGATCATATCGCGTATAGGAGCACAGTTCGACAAAGAGTCGCTCTCTCGTGTTAAAGCATTCATCAAAGAGAACTTTCCTGTTTGAACTCTACATCAATTTTATCCTAGGGCTTAAAACCCCCGAGTTCTACTCCGGGGATGTAAGCCCGGATAAAAAGATGAAAATATTTTCATTTTCTTCAAGTCTTAGGCTAGTCTAATACATTTTGCTGTGCTACAATAAATTATGAAGTTAGAAACAAGGCGTCATAGATATAGAATATATCCGGA
>CAVHKW010000034.1:0-9210 GCA_963636745.1 uncultured Oscillospiraceae bacterium
GTTGTGTATGGTGCAAAAGCAGTAAGTTTATCTCCAAGAAGGCACTCTGCAGATGGAATTTTTACCTTCAAGTTATTGTTCTCTGTAAGAAGAAGGTCGTTTTTTATTTCTTTTTCAATTATCTCTGCATAATTGCACTCTTCAAACAGAACATCCAGAAGAATATACGAAGTTTTTTGTTCTATTGGAGAATAGTAAGAGAATTTGAAATGTCGTTTTGCTATCTTATCAGTTGTTTGACGATATTGTTCCTCTACTGATGTAAAAGGAAAAATATTAGCAACTTCTTTTACAAAACCTTCAATATCTGTCCCCGGTCTAACCACAATATCAATATCGGTAGACAAACGCTTAGGGTGTGGTAACAGTAAAAGAATGCTTGTTCCTCCCTTGAAGATAAAATCAATTTCTACTTTTTGAAGAGCTTCAAGTAACCCAAATGCATAAAGTGTCCTTTCTATCAAGATGGGATCTCTTTTGTATATGTGTTGAAGATCTCTAAAGTGATCATTTGAGTAGTTTTGGCTAATAATCATCGTATGTATACCTCTGACCATATTGTTCAAGGATTTCTCTCATCTTCTTTTCTGCTCCTTTCCTCCTTGCATAGTGGAGCATGGTATCTTTATCAATGAGATAATCTTTGAAAGCACCTTCAAGGATTTCCTCTTTATCTTCTTCGGGAACGATTGAGCTGACGAGTTTATCTGTAAATATATCCACCAGTATCTTCTCAAGTCTGCTCTTCCATTGTTCTTCATATCCTTTCGGTGTTTCAGAAGGAAGACGCAGTACGACTATCCCGTTATCCTGGATATATCTGAAGTAGTCGTCTGCCTTCGGTTTCAGCATTACTTTCCCGGGGTTTAAGCTCCATAAGGTATCAAAGACATAATTCGTCAGATCATTCTCCACATAAACGAAAATCGTATTGTGTGCTATCAGATGGTTTACAAACTGGTTTAACTGTCTTAATTCGCTTATCTGGAAATTAAGTCCGTCATATTCTTCAGAAAGAAGTTCTGCAACTCTTAAAGCTTCGTCAGAGTATATGTGGCTGTATATCGTTTTAGGAGAAAAAGAGTATTTCCCCCAGCCGGAACGTTTGATAAGTCCCTTGTCCAGTTGTTTTTTTAAATCGTAGGTAACTTGAGCAGAGGTGAGACTGTACATGTGCGACATAGCATCTAAATAGTCTTTTTTCGAGAAGTCTGGCTTTTCTTTCAATTGACGCGGTATCGACCTCATTCTGTTCTCCTTATAATTTTCGCAGTAATTTTGATTTACTGCTAATATAATCATTCTAAAGTAATTTACTGCAAATTCAAGCGGCTGGGAAAATTATTATAAAGAAACGGAGAAGAACACGACTCTATGATGTTTTCTCTTATCGATACGGTCAGAATCTGGAAAGAGGTGGATAAGTCAATGGATCGTCGACGGACAATTGAGCAGCACAAAAGAGCGGGGCGGTTGGCTGACGCTTCATCTTGTACTCTGTTATGCCGCGGGACGTTATTTGATTGTCGGCAGGATCTATTTCATAGTAGACTTATTTTCCTAGAAGTTGGCTAGGTCCATGATATTGATTGCTGGAGTGATGTAATTGATAGTTGCCTACTCCTCGGACACATTGAAATTTGAAGACACGGAGGTGAGAAAATGTGTATGTTCTGCAAGTGCAATACAATGAAACCCGGTCTTACGTTGTAAACTATAACGGAAACGTCATCATCGTAAAGGATGTTCCGTGTGAAGAATGTGTGCAATGCGGCGGGAAAAACTTCCCGGATGAAGTTGCCATGCGGCTTGAAGCAATCGTCAATGAAGTGAAAGCAAAAATACAAGAATTTGTTGTGCTCGATTACAACAAGGTTGCATAAGCTGAAAATACCCCTTTGCGTCTGCCGTATTGAATCCTCTTGTTGTTCATCCGTGGTCATAGATAACGCCTAACTACGGCTTTGACGAAAAGAATATCCCTCTCATGGTATTGAAAGGGATATCTCTTTCTTTATGCTGTGGCAAACTGGCTGTTGTAGAGTTTAGCGTAGAAGCCGTTCTTTTTGATTAATTCATCATGGCTTCCCGTCTCGATTATCTTCCCATTATTCATGACAAGAATTATATCTGCATTACGTATAGTGGAGAGTCTATGTGCAACTACAAAGCTTGTACGGCCTTCCATAAGGGTGTCGAAGGCACTCTGCACAAGAAGTTCGGTACGTGTGTCGATGCTGCTTGTAGCTTCGTCGAGAATCAACATAGGCGGATGGGTAAGCATTACACGCGCTATGCACAAAAGCTGCTTCTGTCCTTCCGAGAGGCTTCCATCTGTAAGGACGGTGTCGAGACCATCCGGGAGAGCATTGATGAAGTCCGCGCAATGTGCTTCCTCTATTGCTTTTGCTATCTCTTCTTCTGTTGCATCCGGGCGTCCGAATGTGATGTTGTCTCTTACTGTCCCGCTTTTAATCCATGTCTCCTGCAGAACCATGCCGTAGGATGCTCTGAGACTCTCTCTTGTAACGGAGAGAATATCTTTGCCGTCTATCCTTATTGTTCCTCTGTCAGGATCATAGAATCTCATGAGGAGGTTGATGATTGTGGTTTTTCCGCATCCTGTCGGTCCTACTATTGCAACACGGGTGCCTTTATCGGCAATGAGAGAGAGGCCTTCGATAAGTGATTTACTCTTGTCGTATGAGAATGCCACATTCTCGATTTCGACTTTGCCGGAAGCATTCTCAAGCCTTTCGTCAGCAGATTCGCTCTCTTCCTTCTCGTTCATAAGCTCGAAGACACGTGATGCGCATGCAAATGAATTCTGGAGCTCCGTTATGACACTGCTTATGTCATTGAAGGGCTTCATGTATTGGTTTGCATAGCTGAGCATGACGGCAAGCCCTCCGACAGTGAGAGCTCCTTTCGGAATGAGAATGATGCCGACGAGTGCTACGACTGCATAGATAATGTTATTTACGAAGCGTGTGGAGGGGTTGGCAAGAGATGAGTAGAAGATGGCCTTTCTGCTTGCAGAGGCAAGGTCTTCGTTGAGTGCATTGAATCTCTCGTCTGCCTTCTTTTCATAGCCGTATCCCTTCACAACCTTCATCGAGGAGACCATCTCGTCGATAAGAGCCGTCTCGTCACCGCGTGCCCTGCTTTGTGCTCTGAAGAGATTGAATGACCTTGACGAGATAAATGAAGAGACAAGGAAACTGAGGGGAGTGAGAAGTATGACGATGAGGCTGATCCAGATGTTCTTCGAGAACATGAAGTAGATAGTTGCAATTATCGTTATGATTCCGCTGAAGAGCTGGGTAAAGCCCAGTAAGAGTCCGTCCGAGAGTACATCGGTGTCTGTTATGATGCGGCTTAGTGTGTCTCCCGCCGTGTGGCTGTCGAGATATGAGAGGGGGAGATGCTGTATATGTTCTATGCTCCTGTTTCTTATATCCTTCACAACAGAGTAGGTTATCCTGTTATTGATGAGATTCATGAGATAGACAAAGAGTGCACTGATACATACGCAGACGAGAATCTTCATCAGGTATACGGCGAGGGAAGCACTGTTGACATTTCCCTTTCCGACAAGATTGTCGATAGCGTCTCCGAAGAGAATCGGAACATACAGCTGGAGAATAACGCTGACTGCGGCGAAAACAAGGCTGATAAATAGCAGGGCTTTATATCCCGAAAGATATTTCAGTAGTTCCTTTATAGTTTCTTTGTTGAGACTGAGTTTATGCTTCATACTGCTCTCTCCTTTCTCTCTTCAGGAAACTGGGAGTAGTAAATATCCTGGTAGATTTCATTGTCTTTCAAGAGCTCGCTGTGGCTTCCCTTCCCGACAAGACGACCCTTGTCGAGAACAAGTATTATATCGGCATTCTTCACCGACGATATACGCTGCGAAACTATGAATTTCGTCATGCCCGTCAATGTGGAGAGCGCTTTTCTCAAATCGGCATCGGTCTTGAAGTCGAGTGCGCTTGAGGAGTCGTCGAGAATCAAAACTTCTCCGCCCTTCGTGAGAGCACGCGCAATTGTGAGCCTCTGCTTCTGCCCGCCCGAGAAGTTGCGGCCGTTCTGCTCGACATCGGCATCGAGTCCTCCCTTCTTATCGACTATCTCTTTTGCCTGTGCTTTATCGAGTGCGGAGAGTATTTCCTCTTCTGCCGCATTCTCGTTACCGAGCATCATGTTGCTTCTGATTGTCCCCTTGAAAAGCTGTGCTTTCTGCGGAACTACAGTGACAAGTTTCGTAATTGTTTCCTTCGTGTAATCCTTTACGGAGTTTCCGTTGACTTCAACTGAGCCTTCCGTCGCATCATAGTAACGCGGAATGAGGGATATAAGCGTTGTCTTTCCGCTTCCCGTTCCCCCGATTACTCCGACGGTGTCGCCCTTCCTGACTGTGAATGATATGTCATCTATCGAAGGTTTACTTGACCCGGGGTAGGTGAAGGATACATTCCTGAAGGATACTGCATCATCCGTCTCTTTCTTTCCTGGATCTGACTCACTGTACTCCATAGCACTTTTTTCATTCATCACACTTTCGACTCTTCTGTAGGAAGCGAGGGCCTTGTTGATTGTAATGAGGAGAGAGGCAAGCTTGATGAGCTCTACGATTATCTGGAGCATGTAGTTGTAGAGAGCTACAACCTGGCCCTGATTGAGTTCCCCGAGTTCCACCTGTACGGCGGATCTTTTTATGAGGACGATTGTCGCAAGGTTGATCAAAACATATGTAACGGGATTGAGAAGAGACGATATCTTTCCCACAAAGAGATTGAGCTTTGTCAGGGCGTCATTGCTCTCCTTGAATTCCTTTACGGAAATATCTTCTCTGTTAAATGCTCTTATTACTCTCACACCTGTAAGATTTTCTCTTGTAAGACCCGTTACCTTATCGAGGGAGGACTGGCTCTTTGCATAGAGAGGAATCGAGACTCTCATTATGACGGATGTGACAAGAAGAAGTACCGGAATTGAGAGAACGAAGATCAATCCCGCCTTGAGGTTGATTATAAGGGCCATGACTGCGGCGCCGAAGACTATGAAGGGGCTTCTCAGGAGAAGACGCAGCGCCATATTGAGACCTGTCTGAATCTGATTGAGGTCGCTCGTGAGACGTGTAATGAGTGTGCTGCTTCCTTCTTTATCCAGCTGGGAGAAGGAGAGAGTCTCTATATGTCTGAAGAGTTCAGCTCTCAGCGTTGTAGCATAGCCGACACTGGCCTTTGCTGAAAAATATTGTGCGACAACCGAGCATGAAAGCCCAAGTACGGCCATGAGTATAAGAAGGAGAAAATCGAGGATGATTTTATTCTTCTCCTCCGGGTAGGGAGTGTCGATCATGGCTGCAACGATAATCGGTACGAGCAGGTCGAAAAAGGCCTCGAGAAGCTTGAAAAGAGGTGCAATTACTGCTTCTTTTCTGTAGGGTTTGAGGTGTTTTGTTAAACTATCTTTCTTTTCTTTCATAATTCCAAAAAAATCCTCTCCCCGATGGAAGAGGACCTTAGTGATGATAACTTTTATCAGCGGTTTAGAATAGTCATGAACTCTTCGCCTGTTATAGTTTCCTTCTCGAGAAGGTACTCTGAGAGTTCATGAAGTTTATCGATGTTCTCGCTGAGAATCGATGTTGCTTTTTCTCGTGCACTTCTGACTATCTCCACGACTTCCTTGTCGATTTCCTCGCTGCTCTTTGCCGAGCATGCAAGAGAGGTGTCTCCGCCGAGGTATTGGTTGTTAACAGTCTCCAGAGCGACCATGCCGAACTGTGGCGACATGCCGTAACGTGTGATCATGCCCCGTGCAAGCTTTGTCGCCTGCTCTATATCGTTACTTGCTCCCGTTGTTATGGAGTGGAATATGAGCTCTTCCGATGCCTGACCGCCCGTGAGGGTTGCTATCTTATTGAGGATCTCATCCTTACTCATGAGATTCTTGTCATTCTGTTCGACCTGCATGGTGTAGCCGAGTGCTCCGCTTGTGCGTGGAATGATGGTTATCTTTGTTACCGGTGCGCTGTTACTCTGCTTTGCCGCAACAAGTGCGTGCCCGATTTCATGATAGGCAACGATTTTCTTTTCCTCTTCGCTGAGTACCGCATTCTTACGCTTGTAGCCTGCAATTACAACCTCGACACTTTCTTCGAGATCTTCCTGGGAGACTGTATCCTTACCGTTTCTGACCGCTCTCAGTGCCGCTTCGTTTATGATATTCGCAAGCTCTGCGCCGCTGGCTCCGCTTGTAGCTCTCGCAACTGCTTCAAAGTCCACTTCATTGGACATCTTCACATCCTTTGCATGTACCTTGAGGATGGCAACTCTTCCCTGAAGGTCCGGAAGGTTGACGGGAATACGTCTGTCGAATCTTCCCGGCCTCAGTAGTGCGGGGTCGAGAGACTCGGGCCTGTTTGTTGCAGCGAGAATTACAACACCCTTATTAGCGTCGAAACCGTCCATCTCCGTCAGGAGCTGATTGAGAGTCTGCTCTCTTTCGTCGTTACCGCCGTACGGGGAACTGTCACGCTTCTTTCCGATAGTATCGATTTCGTCTATGAAGACGATACACGGTGCCTTCTCTGATGCCTGCTTGAAGAGATCTCTGACCTTGCTTGCACCCATTCCGACAAACATCTCGACGAACTCCGATCCCGATATCGAGAAGAACGGGACTTTCGCTTCTCCCGCAACCGCACGTGCAAGGAGTGTCTTACCTGTTCCCGGAGGTCCGACAAGGAGTGCTCCTTTCGGAAGTTTTGCTCCTATCTTTGTGTATTTCTCGTTGTCATGGAGATAGCTTACTATCTCCTCGAGGGCTTCCTTGGCCTCGTCCTCTCCCTGTACATCCTTGAATGTGATACCTGTCTCGCTCTCGGCGTAAATCTTGGCCTGGCTCTTACCGAAGCTCATAGCGTTCATTCCGCCGTGTTTCTGTATCATGGCGAAGATGAATCGTCCTAGGAACGAGAAGATGAGAATAGGAATAACCCATGAGACGAGGAATGAGGAGATTGGAGAGCTCTCGGGTTCAATGTATGACGAGAACTGGACTCCTGCCTTCTCGAGTCTTTCCCTCAGTCCGCTGTCGGGGAATACCGCAGTCTGGAATGTCCCGATATTTCCGTCTTTCTCTGCTGTGAATACTATATAATCATCTGCAAGAACAACCTCTTTTACATCTCCATCATCGACCATCTTCAGAAAATCGGAATATTGTACTGCCTGGATTTTCCTGGTAACTATCTGGGGAAATACAAAGGCGTTCAAAAGCATTATTACAAGAAAGGCAATAAGCGAGTAGTAGATTATGGGCTTATTGTTCTTCTTGTTGTCGTTATTGTGTTCCATAAATTAATACCTCCACTTTAAGATAAGTGAAAAAGTTACATATGTCATACAAAATATTTATGAAAACATAATAATGACAAATTGAATCATAATGACACAGTAAGGCTACATGAATTCCTTGAAATATTCTTCAAAGAGGGTGTCTGCCTCACTCTGGAGTCTCTCATAGTAGAGCCTGTAGTCTTCGATGAGCTTCCTGCCGTCTGTTGTGAGTGTGGTTTTTCCTCCTCCGACACCGCCGCTTATCCTCTCTGTCAGCTTTTTATCGAAGCCTTTTTCGCTCTTCTTAATCATGAGCCATGCCTTGGAGTAACTGAGATCCATGCTCGATGCAGCCCTGCTGACGGAGCCGTACTTATCGATTGCAGAGAGAAGGTCTGCAACCCCCGGTCCGAAGAAATAATCATCCTCGACGCCGATTCTTATCTTTAACTTTGACTTCATCTTTTCTACCGCCTGAATGAAATGTTCCTGACTGTATCGTCGATCATCTTTTCCTCTTCTTCGGAGAAAGAAGAGTAATTCTTCAATACTCCCATAAGATCAACCAGCTGAGATCTGTTCCTTGTTCCTATTATCGCACTTGTGACACCTGTTCTTTCAAGTACCCAGTTGAGTGCCATATGAGAGAGCTTTTGTCCTCTTTCCCCTGCAATCGAGTTCAGCCTGTTCAATGCTTTTACAAGTTCCGGTGTAATATCGTCCTTATGGAGGAAAGGGCTTTCCGCCGCCCTGCTTGAAGGCGGTATTGTTCCCGCGAGGTATTTATCAGTCAGCCTTCCCTGACTGAGAGGCGAGAAGGCAAAGACTGCGACTCCTTCCTTTTCGAGATGAGGAAAGAGAGTCCCGCTTTCATCTCCTCTCTTATTGAGGATGGAGTAGGAGACCTGGTCGATAATCACAGTAGTCTTGTAATCCTCTTCAAGGATTCTCTTCATTTCAAAGAGTTCCTCTCCGTAGTTCGAAAGAGCAATATAGATGGCACGACCGCTCTTCTGTATGTAGGAGAGAGCCTCGGCAGTCTCCCTCAAAGGTGTTTTCATGTCGGGACGGTGATGATAGAAGATATCTACATAGTCGACTCCAAGTCTTTTGAGGGATTGGTCGATGGATGCGACGAGGTGCTTTCTGCTCCCTCCGTCTCCGAGAGGACCCGGCCACATGGGATAACCCGCCTTTGTCGATATGATGATTTCATCCCTGTAAGGGCAGAGGTCTCTCTTGAGTATTTTCCCGAACCGCTCTTCGGCACTTCCCGGAGGAGGACCGTAATTATTCGCAAGGTCGAATGATGTAATACCATTGTCGAAGGCACATCTTATTACGTCTCTTGTATCTCTTTCGTCGCTCAATGCTCCATGGTTCTGCCATAGTCCGATGGAGAGAAATGACACATTGAGACCTGAAGAACCGCACCTTCTGTATTCCATTGATTTATAACGATTTTCATTGGCTTTATACATAGTTCAATTCTACATCTCCTGCGTGATAATGCAAAGATTCCATATGTGGTGCTTGAAAAGGAAATCGGCTGTCAGGCAATGATGTACTCATATTTCCTTCCCTCGGAGTTAAGGATCCAAGGGCGGAGGAGACGACAACGCTGGGGCGTATCGACGTCGTGATAGAGGAAAAGAGAGACGTCTACGTCATTGAGTTGAACTACCTCGCACTAGAAGTACGAGGAATCTTGTTTCCTGCTTCCCAGACTCACGTTTAGAGCACAATGCTCCAGTGACGAGGTCTCCACCGGCTTATTGACGACCCGGCCGTCAACGGACGGTGGTTCCCACCGCCCAGCTGTTTTCCACGTTCAGCCAACGCTTAAGAATATGTTCCT
>CAVHKW010000035.1:0-5546 GCA_963636745.1 uncultured Oscillospiraceae bacterium
ACCCATGACCTACACTTTACGAGGGTGTCGCTCTGCCAACTGAGCTATTCTGGCGATAATGAGAATATAAAGCAAAAAGAAAATAATTGGTAGTAGAATAGGATAAAGTTGATAAGAAATCTTTTTTCATCTTTAAAATGAAGCTTTTTTTGATTATTCTTTAATCGAGTCGGTTTATGACCTAATTTATATTTGGAGGAAGTAATGGAAGAAATTAAATTTGATTCACGACAGCTTGAGATGCTCCAATTGAATAATGAAGGTTATAGAGAAATCGTAAATCAATCGAAAAAAGGGGCTCTTGTCGGTGTTCCCTGGAACAAGAAGGTATATGAGTATCTTTTCGAGAGCGGACTGAGCATGAATGACATCAATGCGATAATGTTTTTGTCAACTTATGATTTCTCTCTTTTAGATGAATACGAATCGGAAGAAGGTATTTAATGAAGGTACTTGGTATTGAGACAAGCTGTGACGAGTGTTCGGCTTCCGTAGTTGAAGACGGCAGAAATATATTAAGCAATGTAATTGCAACACAGATAGAGCTGCATAAGCCTTATCAGGGAGTTGTCCCGGAGCTTGCAAGCAGACTTCATACCGAATGGATAGAACAGGTTGTCCAGGCTGCGATTAGACAGGCCGGACTCGATAAGGGTGATATCGACGCCGTTGCAGTTACAAACAGACCGGGCCTCCTGGGCTCTCTTCTTGTCGGTGTCAACTTTGCAAAAGGCTTTGCCGAAGGTTTATCTATTCCTTATATCGGAATCGACCATATAAGAGCACATCTTTATGCTTCCCAGATAGAAACTCCGCTCGAGTATCCGTACCTGGGGGTACTTGTATCGGGAGGACACACCGTCATATGCCGCGTCAATTCGTACTCTGACGTCGAGGTACTCGGGACAACGATCGACGATGCGATAGGGGAGGCTTTCGACAAGGTTGCCAAGTTCTATGAGATGGGATACCCCGGAGGAGTTGTAATCGACAGACTCAGCCAGAAGGGCGACAGCAATGCCTTTCTCTTCCCGGGTCCTACACTCGACAGGTCCACACACCCTTACGATATGTCATACTCCGGACTCAAGACCGCCGTTATAAACCAGAAGGATCAATTTAGAGCCGAGGGAAAGGAAGACACGATAGAAAACATTGCAGCATCCTTCCAGAGACAGGCTGTCGGTATCTTGATGAAGAGAGTGAAACTTGCGCTCAAGGACACGGGCTTGAAGCGTGTAAGCGCGGGAGGGGGTGTTGCCGCAAATTCTCTTTTGAGGCGTGAACTCAAGGACCTCGAGAAGGGTGGATACAAAGTAACATTCCCGTCTCTCAAGCTCTGTACAGATAACGGCGCGATGATTGCAGGACTCGGCTACAGATATCTTATGGATGGATATAGAGATGACAATACTTTGACGGCCTATGCACGTGTAAAGGCATTCAAAAACAATTAGAAATTTAAAAAAAGGTATTGCAACTTTATTGTTTTTTCTTTATCTTTTCAGTGTCGTTTATTGGGATGTGGTGTAATGGTAACACTGCAGATTCTGGTTCTGCCTTTAGGGGTTCGAATCCCTTCATCCCAGTGTCACGGTCCCTTCGTCTAACGGTTAGGACGGGAGATTCTCAGTCTCTAAATAGCAGTTCGATTCTGCTAGGGACTATACTTTGGCAACGTTATCGTTGCCTTTTTTTTGCCGGAGGAAAAGATATGATTACAGCTTCCAACGTATCCCTGTCATATGGAACACAGATTCTCTTCAAAGAAGTCAATCTTAAGTTCACACCTGGAAACTGCTATGGAATTATCGGGGCAAACGGTGCCGGTAAGTCAACTTTTTTGAAGATTCTCAGTGGAGAGATCGAACCCGACACAGGAGAGATCATCGTTACTCCCGGAGAGAGACTTGCAACTCTCAAACAGGATCACTTCCAGTATAATGAATACAGGGTAATCGACACTGTCATTATGGGCTACAAGCACCTCTATGACATTATGGAGGAGAGGGATGCAATATACAGCAAGGAAGACTTCACGGAGGAAGACGGCATAAGAGCAGCCGAGCTCGAGGGAGAATTCAGCGAACTCGGGGGATGGGAAGCCGAAGCCAATGCCTCCCAGATGCTTGACGGACTCGGAATCCCGGTTGCACTCCACGAGAAGAAGATGAGCGAGATAGAGGATAATCTCAAGGTCCGTGTTCTTCTTGCCCAGTCTCTTTTCGGTAATCCCGATATTCTCCTCCTCGACGAGCCTACAAACCACCTCGACCTTGAGTCCATTCACTGGCTTGAAGATTACCTTGAAGATTTCAACAACACCGTTATTGTCGTATCACACGACAGACACTTCCTCAACACCGTATGTACCCACATCTGCGATATCGACTACGGCCGTATCCAGCTCTATGTCGGTAACTACGACTTCTGGTATATGTCGAGTCAGCTTGCCGCAAAGCAGATGAAAGACGAGAAGAAGAGGAGAGAGGAGAAGATAGCCGAGCTCAAGGAATTCATCCAGCGCTTCTCTTCAAATGTTGCAAAGGCTAAGCAGGCGACAAGCCGGAAGAAACTCATCGACAAGCTCACCATTGACGATATCAAACCATCTTCGAGGCGCTTCCCGTATGTTGCTTTCAAGCCCAAGAGGGAGATAGGTAAGAATGTTCTCGAGATAAAGAACATTTCCAAGACAATCGAAGGCGAGAAGATTCTCGATAATTTCTCCCTTGTAATAAATCCCGGTGAGAAGGTTGCATTCGTCGGTCCGAACCACTACGCAAAGACCGTTCTCTTTCAGATCATCAGCGGCGAAATGGAGCCGGACGAGGGATCCTACACATGGGGAGTAACTACATCTCTCTCATATTTTCCCAAGGACAACTCAGGTATGTTCGGTAAGGGAATTACAATGACTGAGTATCTCGAGCAGTTCTCCGAGGAGGATGATGACAACTATGTCAGATCGTTCCTCGGACGTATGCTATTCACGGGCGACGAAGCTTTGAAGGACTGCGGTGTACTCTCGGGTGGAGAGAGAGTGAGAGTGGTACTTGCAAAGATGATGCTCGAAGGCGCCAACTGTATGATCTTTGATGAGCCTACATCCCACCTCGACCTCGAATCAATCCAGGCATTGAACAACGGCCTTATCGACTTCAAGGGTGTTCTCTTATTCAACTCACACGACCACCAGTTCGTGGAAAGCCTTGCAAACAGAATAATCGAGTTCACTCCCGACGGCTTTATCGACAAGATTGAAGACTTCGATTCTTACCTTGTTGACGAGGATGTGAAGGCTAAGAGAGAGAAGGCTTATAAAGGTAGAAAAGAGGTAGTTGTCTTATAATGATCGTTGCAGTAGATATAGGTAACACAAACATCGTCGTCGCGGCTTTGAATAACGGAGTCTGGACAAAGCCTTTCAGAGTATTCACCGACACAAAGAAGACTGGAGACGAATACTACGTAATCTTTCTCTCTCTCTTCAGAGAGCTCGGAATCGATAAAAACTGTGTCGAGAAAGTAATTATCAGCTCCGTTGTTCCTTTCCTGACGAGGTCTATTGAGAAGATAATGCACCGCCTGTTTTCTCTCGACCCCATAATGGTCAACCACAGGATTAACACCGGCCTTGTATACGAATCAATTCCTCAGGAGCTGGGATCCGACCTTTTGAGCAACTTAAGCTATGCACACTATCATAAAGAGGACAGCTCGGTCATGGTTGTCGACTTCGGAACGGCACTTACGTTCTCGACTGTCAATAAAAAGGGCGAGATACTCGGAGTTGCAATTCTTCCTGGTCTTGTTACGGCTGTAAACTCCCTCTTCGGTAATACGGCACAGCTACCGCAGGTAGAGTTGAAACTTACAGATACAGTACTCGGAAGAGACAGTATGACAAGTATAAGAGCCGGAATAATGGAAGGCTATGCGGGACTTGTCGAGACAATGATCAGGAAGACGGAGAAAGAGATAGGGGAGACCCTCTACGTTATGGCGACAGGCGGTCTCAGTGCCACGATATCGAAGATAATACCACGTATCGATGAACTCGACTCCCTCATCACACTCAAGGGACTCGGGCTTATTGCCTCACTCAATTAAGAAGGAATCCTGAATAGTACCGTCCTCGTAGATAGTCCACTCTTCATCGTCCTTGTCGTAAGCTGTTATGACAAGGCTCATGCTTCCGACAGGGAGAGAAAGGGAAACAATCGAGTCGACGGTTTTGTCTTCATCTATATCAAATTGAGCTTCCCCCTTCGGGCCTCCTATTGTGATGGAGACACTTCTCATCGCATCATATTCCCTGATATGTGTTAAATCTGTCGAGCCTGTGACATCGTCTATTTCATTAAGTGTCAGCATGCTCGCTCTTACGGCTTCGCGGTCCTGGGAAGAGTATATTCTGAAGAGCTCTTCCTCTCTTTTTCCTCCGATGACTTTTGTAACCTTCCCGTTCTCGAAATAGAATGAAAGTCCGCTCACTCTTTCTCCGAAAAGAAGAAAGGGCATAGTCGTGTTAAGCCAGCCCGTAAGTGACGCGGGGTCGATGAGGCGGTAGATCTCTCTCGAGACAAGAGTAGGGGAGAAGAGACGATTCTCTGTTGTTACGCTGTAGGACGAGACAAATTTGGACGAAGGTAGGAATTTAAACTCAAGGTCGGTTCCGCCGTCATCTGTTATTCTTCCGCCGAGAAGTGAGAGACTGTTGAGCATCTTTGTCTTGAAGAGGATGTTTTGATTTATCATCTCGTTGTAGCGAATATAATCATCGTAATCGAGATTCAGAATATTTCTTATCACTTCCTCCGACGAGAGCGAGAGATCATTATCGAGCGTCTTCTCGTCCCATTCCCTGGATGGTAGATATACCTTGACAAACGGAAATGAGGGAAGCGGATTCGAGAGTGGGTCGCTCAGGAGACCGAAGCGCATGAGATCCTTTGCCTCGTATACAGTCTCATTATCGAGAGTTCCCTTATCCTTATAATAAGAAAGGTAAATAAAGATGTTGGGATTCTTACTTAGGGGGAAGGGGGAGAGGATGTCGAAAGACGAGACTATCCTACCGTCTTTGAGAAGCTGAATGTAGCTTCCGTTTCCTGTTACTGCCTTCGCCCTTTCGGCAAGGAACCTGGCAAATGCATAATCCTCTTCTTCCGTGTTGATTGATAAAACATCACCGCTTTTAATTTTCAAAGCGGAAGAAAGAATCAAATCGGCATATCGTGAATAGAAAGAATCCCTGTCCATGTTATTTTTTCAGTCTGTCTTTTCTTGTTCCGTGTACTTTTACATAGTCGAGAGTCTTCTGGAATTCATTCAAAAACTCCCCGAGATCCTCCTGGTAGACTATAACCGACTGTCTGAGGAATTTTCCCTCTCTGTCCGTCGGACGTGATTCCACGATATTGAGATACAAGTCTCCGTAGACATTTTCTTTGACGTTGAAAAAATAAGTTCTGTCGTTTTTAACAAGTTTTGTTGAAAAGACTTCTCCGCGCTCTCCCATACAAGGGCCCTCCGTTTAGATT
>CAVHKW010000036.1:0-22420 GCA_963636745.1 uncultured Oscillospiraceae bacterium
TGAGCATTGTTTTATCAACATAATCGGAATCAGCAATTCCTGAAAAACCGCTGTTACCCGGATTAATGTATGTACCCACAATCAACCTCCTCTTCGATAATCTAGATATTCTTTTCTTATAATGAAAATAATATAGTAGGCATGATCGAAAGTCAAAAGATAATTATGGATCAGAGTAAAGCAATGTTCTCATCAAGCCATTCGATTCTGTTATTCAGCCATGACATTAAATAATCGATTTCACTTTGATAGGTAGTTCTTTCTTCATATCCCTGGGCATTCGGCCAGACATAGGTTCCCAGAATCTGCCAGAGAGTGAAGTTTACTGCTGCATCACTCTCGAGAGCATCTGACATCTCCTTAATTGTTGTAATATCTTCCGGCGTTCCTTCTGAGAGCAAAGCAAAGATATCGTTTTTCTTTTCTTCCCATCGCTTTTTTACGGCAGACACAAACTCTTCATCCTCAAAAAGTCTCTTGTACCATCCGCTGTCCTTTATCCAGAACCCCTCATAAGAATCGCAGTCATTATAGTTTATGTTACCGAAGCCTATATCGAAATCCCAGAGAGGCCCCATATGTATCAACCCATCTTCAGGGTTGTAGTACATATACACAGACGAAAACCAAATGGCGTCGCAGTTCTTCGCTATTTCATTAACAAGATACCAGTCGATGAATGAACCTTCGTCAAGACAACTCCTCCAGCCGTTATATTCATCCTTGAATTCTTCTCCATAAATAACAGCTTCGACTTCTTCCATGTAAGATCGTATCTTCTCCCATCCTTTGTAATCATCTGGATCTTTAAGAGAAAAATAAGTGTTATGAGAAGAAATCCAGTTGTATGTTTCGTCTAGGCGCTGGTTTACCTCCACTATCCAGCCACCTTCCGAAAAGTCCTCATCATCACATTCTCCAACATCCTTTATGTTGACGATGCTCTTGTTGATCTTGATGCGCTCTGTCAGCATATAGAGGCCGCGGTATGTTCCGTTTATGATGAGGTTCACTTGTTTTGTATGGGGATTCCATTCCATATTCGAGAATATTTCTCTCCCCATATAATATGCCAGTTGATTCCTCATGAGAGTCTTATCGGCATAGTTTGCAATGAGCGCATAGTTTTTGTGTTTTCCAGCTGCAATATTCAGTAAATTGTTCTTCTTTTCAAGCTTGATTGAATAGCTTTTCTTCTCCATCCTCCAGGATGAATTGCCGCGTCCTTTAATATCGAGAGAAACTTCGGTTTTCTTTCCATTATCGGCTGTGTCGATGATATCAGCACGGGCATAGTCGTAGCCGCTGTCCAAAAGCCATTCCTTCGTTGTTATATCATCAACACCGTCAGGGAGTGTTATAATCATAACGGGATTCTCAAAGCTGGAGTAATCAAGAAATATCTGTTTTGTAGTTATAGCTTTACTCTGGAATCCAGCCCCCCCCCCAGACGGAGAAAGGGATAGTGAAAATTCATAAAGTTTACCATGTTCTCCAGAGGAAAACTCATATTCCTCGGTATCTTGAGGAAGAGTTGTCTCGAGAACATTCAGGCCATCACAATTAACGCTAAGGAGTATTGAATCATAGTCATCGCCCGGGTTAGTCCATGAAAGTTTAATGGTTTTATCCAGTGAATATGACTTAAGCTCTGTCAAAGACGGTACCTCTTTTTCGACCTCCCCGCTTCCGCTGCCGTTCATATCACAGGAGACCAATAGCACAATGATACATATAAAAATAAGTATCTTCCTCATTCTGCATAGTCCTCAATATATTCAAGAATAACTGTGTCAAAAGAGAGCTTTCCGATGGACCCTATAACATCACCCTTTCTGATTCTATCCTTGTTGTGAACAATAACACGCTCGAAGCCGCTGTATTTGACGGCATCACCCTCGCTTGTCTTAATGATTATATACTTACTTCCCTCTTCTTTTCCGCTCTTCGCGACAACGCCATCATATAAGGCATAGACAGCACTTCCGCTCTTACCGCTTATGTAAAGCTCATTATTCTCAAAGCGTGATTGAGAAGAATGAACAACAGATGATGAATTTATTAAGAAGAGAGGATTGACAACTGTCTCTTCTTCCTCTACATCAACTTTTACTTCTTCAATGGGAATCTCTTCCACTGTTATTTCAACGTCTATCTCTTCAACGTGAGTCTCTTCCTCTTTTATTTCCACTATTTCTTCTTCTATCTGAGGAACGGGTTCTTCTATGGAGATAGGGTTTTCTTCGATAGTTGGAGATAGTGGCTCTTCTTCAGGAGGAGTAATTTCTTCTTCTGTCGTCTCCTCAGGAGGAATCTCTTCAATGAGAGGAACGACTTCTTCAACAGCCTCCACTTTATCATCCACAAGAGCGGGGACCTCTTTCTCGACGAGAACAACCGGAGTTTCTTTCACCTCTTCCTTTTTCTCTATTTTTATTTCATCCACTTTTTCAGATATCTTTATCTCATTACCCGGATGAAGGATTACGTAGACAATGATGATTATTGCGATTGTAAGAATAACAAAGAGAGAGACAAGCACAGTAAGACGCGTCGCCTTGTGACCTCTTCTGTTATTTCTTGAGTCCATATCATCATAATCCATTCTGCCCATATCTATCGACAAATCCTCGCTCTAAAATCTATTATATCTATATGAAAAACTTAGGCAACAAGAGCAGCACACTCTTTATTTTTGCACTCTTCATTATTCTATCACTCATTCTGCTCTTGAGAAACATTACTTTGTGTTTTACTTTTTCATATGACTATGCCGACCCTTATCTATCGAAGAAGAACATCAGGGGAACGATATACGACAGACACGGCAATACGCTTGCATTCGACACATCGTCCATCGGCATTAAAATACTGGATGACGGAAAAAGGGAGGAAATAGCCTCTTTCATAAGCCGATACATGGATTATCCCCCGCTTCTTATTTCATATCTTATCAACGAAGGAGTAACATTCTTTCCTTTGAAAAAAGAAAACGATGATGATATCAAGGAAATCGAGAAAAACATCAACGAGAATTTCAAAGACTCATTATCGCTAACGGTCGAAAAGACAAGAATCTATCATTTCTCCTACATGAACGATATAACCGGGCTTTCCCTTACCCCGGAGAGCGGAGAAGACGGAATAGAGGGTATGTATAACGAATACCTCAAGGCCGTTCCCGAGGTGGGAGTAAAAACAAGCTACGGCGAAGACATCGTCCTCACCATCGACATAACACTAGAGGAAACACTCTGTAGTGCATTGAAAGATAGAGAGTTTTCGGGAGATGCTGCCATACTTAACAATAAAGGCGAAATCCTCGCTTTCTACGGAGAAGTGACAGATAAAATACTTACAGATGTAACCTACTCCCACTCGACAAAGGAAAAGACGGAGCTCTTTGTAAGAAACAGTTTTATCTCCCTCTCCGATGCTGAGAAAATCTATCCCTACTATATCTACTTATCAGAAGACAGGGAGACTATCCTCCCCGTAATCAAAGATGCGCTTAAAAAGGACGGCAGGATCAACTAAAGCTGTCCGCGGTATGCTCTCTTGTCGAGGCCGAAGCCGACAAGGAACTGTACAATTACATCCGTTGAAGCCTTCTTGAGATCCTCCGGGACTTTCTGTCCGTCGGTGAAGAAAAGAATCGGGAGATTGAAGCGGAATGAGAAAGAGAGGGCATTTCCGATTGTAATGGACTCATCGAGCTTTGTAACAATCATGGATGAAATATTGAAATCATCCTTATACCTCTCGTAATGCTTTATCATATCCTCCTCTTTCATCGAAGCGGGAAGAATAAGAGAGAATGTCGTATTCATTCTCTTGAGAAGCATTGCCATTCCCCTGAGTCTCAAATTGAGCTCTGCGTCTCTGCTACTCAGTCCCATGGTATCTACAAGAACAAGATCATAGTATGTAAAAGATTCTACTGCAGAGAGGATTTTATCCTCCCCATCGACTGACATGAGCGGTATATCGAGAGCATCAGAGAATGCTTTTATCTGGGCCGCAGCCCCGACACGGTACGTATCGAGGGTGATTATTCCGACCTTCTTTCCCATTGTCTTATACATGTAGGCAACTTTGACAAGAGTCGTTGTCTTTCCGCCGCCCGTCGGGCCGATGAAGACTACAATCTTTGATGGATGAGTCTGTGCCTCGTAGTCCATATTCACAGATTCGATGATCCTTTCGGAGAGTACCTGGGCACAGTTATCAACCTTGGCGGAGAAGTCTTTGAGAAGATGATCTCTCAACGGGCCGTAGATGTAATTGAGGCTCAGGAGTCTCTCTGCCTCTCTCATCGATTCACCCGAGCCGCGGTGTATCTCGGTATCGAGCCGTTCGGCTTTGGTTATCGAGAGAGGATCGGGGGTCTTGGCCTCCTTTTCGAACTCTCTCATATCCTCTCCGCTGTCACTGCTTTTTACCTGTGACGACATGTAGCAAGTTATCTCGCACTTCTTCTGCTTACGTGTAAAGAAACCGCCGCTTGTCGTGTAATCACGTCTCGAGTGTACCCTTATTGCATCGCCGTAACGCTTTTTTGCTTCTCTCACCGCCTCTTCGTAAGAAGAAGCGACAACTGTAAAATACTGCACGAATCCTCCTAGAGAATATAGCGCGAGAGATCCTGGTCCTTCACGATGTTGGAAAGCCTCTCTTCGACATAGTCCGGGGTGATAGTCACTGTCTGCCCCGAAAGCTCGTCTGCGGAGAAACTCAACTCTTCAAGAAGCTTTTCCATAACTGTGTGAAGTCGTCTTGCTCCTATATTGTCATTGGTCATATTGACAGTATGTGCGATTTCTGCAATTTTCTTAAGAGCCTCATCCTCGAATTCTATATTTACATTCTCCGTCCCGAGAAGTGCCTTGTACTGCTTTGTCATTGCGTTCGTCGGCTCTGTGAGGATTCTGTAGAAATCTTCACTCGAGAGATCGGAGAGCTCTACATGGAGCGGAAATCTTCCCTGAAGCTCGGGAATGAGATCACTCGGCTTCGAGAGTGAGAATGCTCCCGCCGCGATGAAGAGGATATTCGTCGTGTCGATGACACCCCACTTCGTCGAAACTTTCGTCCCCTCGACTATCGGGAGGATATCGCGCTGTACACCTTCGCGGGAGACATCTGTATTGTTTGTAGAGCCGTGGGATGCAATCTTATCTATTTCATCGATGAAGATGATTCCCATCTGCTCTGTTCTCTCTTTTGCCTCGTCAACGGCCTTATCGGTATCGACGATCTTATCCATCTCCTCCTCGCGGACTATCTCACGCGCTCTCTTGACTGTGAGCTTCCTCGTATGATTGGCCCTTCCGTCGAAGAGAGAAGAGAGAGAATTCATTGCATTCTGTATATCTTCAATGGAGCCCCCGCCCATGATGTTGATGTTCGCTCTCTCGGAGACGACCATCTCGACTTCCCTGTCCTCGAGTAATCCCTCGCGGAGCATTTTCCTGAACTGCTCTCTTGTTTCGTTGGCCTTATCGTCAGTGTCATTGAGCTTGAGGGATGGAAGAAGAAGGTCCAGAAGTCTGTTCTCGACATTTACCTCTACTTCCTTCTCCCTCGACTGTGCCATCTCCTCTCTGACCATCTGAACGGCAGAGCCCATGAGGTCCTTGACCATGGATTCACAATCCCTTCCGACATAGCCGATCTCGGAGTACTTCGTAGCCTCGACTTTGATGAAAGGAGCGTTGGCAAGTCTTGCGATTCTTCTTGCGATTTCGGTCTTACCGACACCTGTGGGGCCGATCATGAGAATATTCTTCGGCGATACCTCGTCACGCATCTCGGGGCTGAGGCGCTTACGTCTGACTCTGTTACGAAGTGCGACTGCAATCGTCTTCTTTGCATCTTTCTGCCCGATTACATACTTATCGAGAGACTCCACTATCTCCTTGGGAGACATATTATCAAGATTCTTATATTCCAGCTTTTCCATACTTAGTTCCTTTTTTCCAATACTTCGACGATTATGTTGTGATTGGTGAAAATACAAATATCACCCGCAATCTCTACAGAGCGTTTTGCTATCTCCTCGGCGGAGAGATCTGCATTCGAATCAAGATAAGCGAGGGCTGCAGAGCGTGCATAGTTACCGCCGCTTCCGATTGCAAGTACATCGTTCTCGGGTTCTATTACGTCACCAACTCCGTCAAGCATGAGCATCTTCTCACCGTCGGATGCAAGAAGCATAGCCTCGAGATTCCTCAGCGCTTTATCCATTCTCCACATCTTCGCGAGTTCTACCGAAGCCCTGACAAGGTCTCCGTTATATTCATTGAGTTTCTTTTCCAATAGTTCATAGAGCGTGAAGGCATCTGCCGTTGCACCTGCAAAACCGATTATTATCTTATCGTTGTAGATGCGTCTTACCTTTCTTGCGTTGCCTTTGAGGACGACGGACTGTCCCTGTGTGACCTGCCCGTCCCCGGCAATGGCGACCTTACCGCCTTTTCTAACTGCGACTATCGTTGTTCCCTGTAGATTCATCCTTACTTCCTTTAGCATGAGGATGAGTCGTGTCGTAGACGCTCCTCAGCCTTGCCTTTGAAACATGTGTATATATCTGGGTTGTGCTTATACTCTCGTGGCCCAATAGTTCCTGCACCATCCTTATGTCACAGCCGTGATCAAGATAATGAGTCGCAAAGCTGTGTCTCAGGGTATGGGGTGTGAACTCTTTCTGCCAGGAGAGACGCTCCCTATATTTATCAAAAATAATATGAGAAGAAGAAAACGGCAAACGAAAACCTCTCTCCCCTATGAAGAGGGCCTTCTCGTCACCTCTTTTCTTCTCTTCGAGATAGGCTGTACGCTGCGGAAGGTAATCCTCCCGTAGCTCTTTAATGAGAACGGGAGAGAGAAACAAAAACCTCTCCTTACTCCCCTTTCCAACTATCTTTATTCTCCTCTCGTCCCACTCTATATCCCCCACGTCGACAGATAATGCTTCGCTTATTCTGGCTCCCGTCGAGTATAGAAAGAGAAAGAGAGCGTGGTCACGCTCGTCGAGAAAAGAAGAGCGCGGAAGTGACAAAAGCTCTCTAACTTCATCTTCAGTGAGCACCGACGGAAGCCTGTGTTCCGTCACTCTCTGCGAAATTCCGTCAAACGGGTTGAACTCTATATAGCCGTTCTTCAAGAGGTAGTTGAAGAAACTGTTTGTCGAAGAAAGAATACGGAGTATGCTCTTCTCCCTGTATTTCTTCTTGAGGCTTCTTACATACTCTCGTCCGTCTTCGGGGGAGAACTCCTCAAAAGATATGGAATATGAGGAGGCAAACTCCTCGAGAAGCGTTAAATCCTCCCTGTATGCAATGAGAGTATTTCCGCTGAGTGAGATCACCTTCTCTGCATAAGTCATAAATAAATCTATGTATTCTTTATTATCCATATCAGATTTTCATTATATCAAAATGGAAGCCATCTATTCCATAACTTCCACTTTTCTTCGGGTATAAGATGACACCGGGGTAAGAGAGAAAAGATGAAAAGGAGTCACAGCACATGGCCCCCTCCCGCACAAGATTACACAGTACCCGGTCTTTGAGGCCCGGACGGAGGACACAGAGGCTCTTACCGTCAGAGAGGTGGTCTTCGATGAATCGCGGGCAGTATCTTCCGTTATAAGAGCAGAGGACCATAGCCCTGCTCAGGAAGGAAGCAAGGTAATCCGTTCCGAGAAGTGCCGGGAAGGAGTAATACGCATCGTCTTCGACTATGCTGAGTGCGCCTCCCCCCGTCATAAGTGACTTTCCAAGCTCATAGTTCGAGATTGTTCCGAGACCTTTGGGATAGACGGGGTAAATACTTCCCCTCGGGCTCTCGAGTGCCGCCTTCTCGACAGCAGAAGAGAGATAGAGCTGGGGCTTATAAATTACATCGTAGCCGTTTAGAAAAGCTTCCATGGCACTTAGATAGAGAGTCCGTCTCATCTCTCTGTCGCCGCCTTTTCCAAAGTAGAAGAATATGCACCTGTCTCCCGGAAAGGAGCCGATGTATCTCACTGTCATGCCGTTAAGAATAATTGTATTAATATCTCTCACATAATATATAACGCGATTACTTCTCTTTTTTGTCAAAAATGTCATCAAGAGGAGAAAATCTGTCGTATGCGGATAGAAGCGTTGATGTATCGAGCTGGGTATAAATCTGGGTTGTTTTTATATCTGCATGACCCAGCATCTCCTGGACGGATCTGATATCGGCACCGTTCTTGAGCATATGGGAGGCAAAGGAGTGACGGAGAGTATGGATTGTAGCATCAAGGCCGATTTTGTCGACAACAGAATGAAACCTGAGGTGTGCTGCCTGACGAGTAAGGCGTCCTCCTCTTCTATTAAGAAAGAGAGCCTTCTCTTTTGTGCTTTTCTTCCCCAGGAGTTCCGGGCGCGAAAGAGAGAGGTAGCTATCGAGAGCATTCACTGCTATATCGGAGATGAAAACAACTCTCTCCTTTCCCCTCTTTCCTATTACATTGACGGCCTTTTCATCTCTTTTGAATGACGAAACATTTAGGGCGACAGCTTCGCTTATTCTCATTCCGGAGGAGTATATGAGTTCAAAGAGTGCATAGTCTCTCATCCCCAGTGCATCGTCGGAAAAAGATGACATTATTTCATCTATCTCCGATACCGATATAGTCCGGGGAATATGCACCTTCTCCTTACTCTTCTTAACCATCTTTGCAGGGTTCTTGTCGACAATGCGTGAGGAAATGAGAAAGCGGAAGAATGTACGGAGTGCGGAGAGAGACTTCGAGAGCGTTCTTTCATCAAGGCCCTCGTCTCTCCTTTTTACTATATACCGCTCAATTACCGGGGCATCGACACTCTCTATCTCAATTCCTTCTTCCTTGAGAAAAAGAAGAAAGAGAGAGGCTTCATGTGTATAAACCTCTCTCGTTTTCTCGCTTAGTCTGAATGAATAGAGAATACATGAGGAAAACTCGCTTATGAGATCTCTATCATTTGAATTGAGCTTACTCGTCGTCATCGTTCCTCATTCTCAGAATGGACGGCGTCGTATAATCGTTGTTTCCGCCCTGTCTCTGTGAAAGCTGGTTCTTGAGATCAGTCCAACGGTTGATGTTGATGACATTGGCGCTCTGCTCTTTCTGCGGGGAACTTGTTCTCTCTTCGTAATCGTTTCTTGTCTCTTTCTGAGGAGGAAGATCCTCTTCCTTCTTAGTGTTCTGACCGAAGACGGAAACATTGTTGACGCCTGTCGTAACACTCTTATGGTCGAATCCCGTAGCAACGACTGTTACTCTGATTCTTTCTCCCAGGCTCGGGTTATAAGACTGACCGGCCGTGATGAGAGCCTCCTCGTCTACATTCTTCGTTATGAGCTCTACGACATCCTGGTACTCCTGAAGAGTGAGGTTGTCGCTTCCCGAGATGTTGACAAGAACAGCCTTTGCGCCCTCGATCGATGCATTCTCCAAAAGCGGGTTGTTAATACTCTGCTTAGCAGCCTCAATAGCTCTGTCCGTTCCTTCTCCGAACCCGAGTCCGATAAGAGCATCGCCCTTACCTTTCATGACTGTCTTGACGTCGGCAAAGTCTATGTTGATTTCGCCCGGCTCCGTGATGAGATCGCTTATTCCCTGTACAGCCTGTAAGAGTGCCGAGTCGGCAAGAAGGAAGGCCTTCTTGATCGGAGTATTCTGCTCGACGACATTCAAGAGGTGCTGGTTAGGAATTATGATAAGTGTATCGACATTCTTTCTGAGCTTCTCTATCCCCTGCTCCGCGAGCTGAAGTTTCTTCTTTCCTTCGAAGGTAAAAGGCGTTGTAACGACAGCAACAGTTAGTGCGTTGCAGCTCTTTGCGATCTCTGCAACAACTGCAGCAGCGCCTGTTCCCGTTCCGCCGCCCATACCTGCAGTAATGAAGACCATGTCGGAGTTCTCTATCTCCTTCTTGATCTCCTCCTTACTCTCAAGCGCAGCCTTCTCCCCGATCTCGGGCTGTCCACCTGCGCCGAGACCTCCCGTGAGTTCCTTACCGATTGCTATACGTGTCTGTGCGTTGGATCTCTGAAGGGCCTGCACATCTGTGTTGAGTGCTATGAAACCGACCTTCTTGAGGCCGTTTGCAATCATTCTGTTTACGGCGTTTCCGCCTCCACCGCCGACACCTATCACCTTGATGATCGTAGGCGTTGTCTGCTCTCCGGTTGTAGTATCTTCAATATCAAATAAGTTAAAGTCGCTCATCCTTTACCTCAAAATAATTTACCCAATAAGTTCTTTAATCTGTGAGAAAATCCCTTGTTCTCCTTGATGGATGTAATATCGGAATTATCTCTGTATCTTCTTGCTTCACTCTTGCATAGTCCCAAGACCGTCGCATACCTGGGGTCTATGTAGGTTCTGTCGAGGCCGCTTATAGCCTCGGGGAATCCTATACGCGTCGGAAGACGGAAAATCTCTGCTGTGAGATCGGTAACCCCGCTCATCAATGCGCCGCCTCCCACAAGAATGATTCCCGCGCCGTATGTTCCCTGAATGTTGTTGTTCTGGAAATCGGACTGGATAAGAAGAAGTATCTCGGCCATTCTTGCTTCGATAACCTTAGCAAATTCGCTCCTGGGCATTCTGATCGAAGGCTTTCCTCCGAGGGACGGAGTTACAATAACCTCGTTCTTCCCGACTCCGGGGCTGAAACATGAACCATCGGTGAGCTTGAGCGACTCGCTTGCAGCCTTCGGAAGCTGGAAGAGGTACGAAATATCATTTGTGATAAGATCGCTTCCTCTGTTTATGCCGCCCACATGGATGGGAGATCCTCCCGAATATGCTATGTAATTCGTGGATCCCGCCCCGATATCGATAACAATCGCCCCCATATCCTTCTCTTCCGGGGAAAGTACAACCTCGGCATCGGCAAGTGTCTGGAAGACAACCTTCTGAACATTCAAACCAGACTTCTGAACACATTTCTTCTGATTCTGAATAATAGGAGACGAGCCGAGAACAAGAAGAATCTTCGTGTCTAGCCTGTGTGCAAGCATATCGACGGGGTCCTTGATTCCCGAGCGGTTATCGACATAGAAATCCTGGACAAGAGAATGAAGTATCTCCATGTTCTGCGGAAGCTGGATATTCCTTGCCACATCTATACTCCGCCTTATGTCGTCCTTCGTTATCTCCTGGTCCTTGTTGTTGATTCCGACGACGCCGTTTGATTTGATTCCCCTTATCTGGTCGCCGCCGAGTCCGATAATGACCGAACTTATCTCGCTCCCCGCCTGGACTTCAGCATCAGAGACAACCTGCCCCAGTACCTTCATCGTCTGCTCTATATTTACGATCGATCCGTTTTTAACACCTTCGCTCGGTCTTTCCGTCACGCTTTCAATGACAAAATGCCCGTCCCTTTGAACGGTACCGACCGCAACACGTGTGGAGCTTGTTCCAATATCCAAACCAACTATTGTTTTATCTGCAGCCACCTTGTCACCTCATCTTAATAAGTAAACCGTTCGAGAGAACATATTCAATATTATCACAAAAAAGTCTTTCTTTTGACAAAGAATATTCATTTTCAAGAACATTCACTGCCTCCACGAGCCTGTCTATCTCTCTTATATCTTCAAAAACCAGCGTTGAGTTGATTTGAGGAAGATTAAACGAAAGAGTACCCGAAATAATATTAGAATAATTATTGTCATATTCGGCTGTTGTTATCAAGCCGGAACGGGGTTTTATAGTCTTTAAAGTATCAATCATCTTTCTCTCGTCGCGTGTTGGAGACGAGAAAACAAAGTTTTCAAGTAATGAAGAGGAAAGCTTGAGGATTATATATTCATCTCTGAGCGTATATACATCCTTCCCGCTCAACGGATAGAAATCATTCGAGTAGAAATAATAAGACGTACCGTCAGTTAATATTAGAGCATCCTCAACAAGTTCTCCCGAGATATAAATCTTTGTCCCCTTGATCTTGACATCGACTTTCGAAACATATGAGAGAGCGGATATGTCATCAATATAACTCTTCAACCCGGGATTCAATTTATTCCGCCCGAGCATCCTGAGAATGCTGCTCTCTATGCTGTAAGAAAGAGGTAAATCTTTTAGGACATAGTCCGAGAGAGTAAATTCCCCGATAAGGGAATAGGAGAGAAAGAGAAGAAAAGGAAGTAAAATTGATAAAACAATGATTATTAAAGAGGTTCTCACTCTCATTTTCTATCCCTCCCGATAAGAAATATGAACTTATAAAGGAGGGAAAGAATTATTACACATATTCCCTCAAGGATCGGGTTATAGCTGAAGAGGAACAACTCCACACCGTCTCCGAAGGGGAATATCCCGGAAACATACAGGATGTTGACGAAATAAGAGAAGACGAAAAGAACAGTAAGAGAGAGCGAGAAGACAGAAGAGAACATATCGTCTTTCTTATACGCTCTGTTACTTGTCCTGATTCCTATTATAAGAATGATTGAAAGAGAAAAGAGGATTATGAGAACACCGATGATTCCCGTCTCTTCACATAGGGACGCATAGATGTACATTCCCTCGATGTCGTCGATGAGACCGAGCTTATAGAGTCCGTTGCCGAGTCCTACTCCCAATAGCTCCCCCTCCCTTATTGCATAGGACGAAAGAGAGAGCGAATTGCCTTTACTACCGCCGAAAAGATAAACGGAATCATTCTCCAGAAGCTCTGGGCTCAGGAGTGTCATGATTACAAAGAAGACAATAAGAAAAATCGAATAGAAGAGTATGTAGCTCTTCTTGACAGACGCAGCTGAAAGAGCTGAAACAACAACCGCAAAGGAGACAAAGAACCACCCTTCGCCGTATAGATAGGTCTCGCTCAAGAGGACAAGTGAGACAAAAAAAGCAAGAAGAATAAGCCGCAAGCCCTTGTTTTCACTTTCGCTCAACGATGAGAGAATATCGGAAAGAAGAACAACAATCGTCAGATTTCCCAATAATGCAACTGCATTCAAATCAATAAAGGAGGGATAAAAATAGGAGAGAACAGAGAGTGCTGCATATAAAGGATAAAGAAAGAAATATGACTTTCTGTAAACCTTGACAGGAATAAAAAACAGGGGAATTGAAATAACAAGCCCGGAGAGCAATGCGAGTGCTTCGTTAAGAAAGAGAGAATAGAACTTTCCCCCCATCCGCAGGGAGACATCGTACGATGCACTGAAGAGCGTCAAAAGTCCGAAAAGGAGGAGAACTATGGCAAAGCATAGAAATGTAAAGGGAGAGAAAAAGCCTTCCGGCGTAACTTCATCCTTCTCTAAAGAAACGTCGTAATCATCATAGACGGCTCTCGTAAGAGTTTCCTCATTCTCCCCGTTGTACATTTTTCACCCCTTGGCGTTATTCTACACTCCAGCAACCAGATTTTCTACCTTACTATCGACATATGTATCCTTTTCGAGGATAAATGCGATGAGATTTCTCTCTTCCTCCTCCATTCTCTCTATCTTTTCCTGAGAAAGGAGAATCTCATAGTGACTGCTTCTGGTGATACCCTTCTGCCATACAGGTATGAGTATAACAAAAAAAGAAATAATAATTGATGCAATGACGAAAATTTTTGCCCTGATATCCATTTTTGCTCTTGTGTCTTCTCTGTACTTCATATCTTCTCCACTATTCTCAATTTGCTGCTTCTTGAGGGAGGATTCTCCTCACACTCCCTGTCAGTCGGTATGATCGGCTTCTTGGTCAGGATTTTAATATCGCCGTATTTACTCTCCCTGTCCTTGAATGTCCATTTAACTATTCTGTCCTCGAGGGAATGGAAGGTAATTACCGCCACTCTTCCCCCTTTCCTGAGGACTCTTAAAGCTTCTGTCAGGGCCGGTTCGATCCTATCAAGTTCCTTATTGACCTCGATTCTCAAAGCCTGGAAAGTCCTTGTCGCAGGATGGATACGGCCGTATCTGTACTCACGGGGGACCGCCACGTAGATGATGTCTCCGAGCTCCTTACTCGTGACGATTCTCTTCTCAGCCCTCTTTTCAACGATTGTTCTTGCAATACGCCTCGAGTAGCGTTCTTCTCCGTACTTGTATATGACGTCGGCAAGAGCTTCCTCTGTGTATTCGTTGACAATGCTCTCTGCACTGAGGCTCTGGTTCTTATCGAGTCTCATATCGAGTTCCTCATCCTTACGGAATGAAAAACCCCTCTCGCTCTCCTCATAGTGGAATATTGAAATTCCGAGGTCAAAGAGAATTGCATCGGCCGATTCCGACTCCCTCGACTCAAGGTAATCGTTGAACCATGTGTTGACAGGCTGGAACCTTGTGCCGTAGTCCCTGAAGCGCTCTATCGCCTTCTTCTGTATATCGCTGTCTCTGTCGAGTCCTATAACAGTCAACATGGGATACTTCTCGAGAAAGAGAGATGTATGTCCGCCCTCCCCCGTCGTGCAGTCGATGAGGACGGAAGGCCTCGCGATTGGGAGTGTCAATTCTGACAAAACTTCATTATGCATTACAGGGTAATGTAGAATCTCCATTATTTAGCCTCCTCATCATAAAGTTTCTGCGCAAGTTCGCTTATCGAGAGATCGTCCCCGCTCTCCTCTTTTTCGTATGTCTCCTTATTCCATATCTCGACGGTGTATCCCGTTCCGATGAGGAGAACTTCACTCTTTGCCACGAGAGACGCCGTCTCTCTGGCCTTCGGGGGGATATTAATTCTTCCGGCGGAATCTATATCAACGTATTGTGCCGGCGATATGAGTTTTCTGACCAGTTGTCTTTTTTCCTTATCCATAAGCGCAAGAGGATTTGAAATAATCTGCTTACAGAATTGGTTCTCGAAATAGTCAGGCGTCATCGCCATCAGATGATTTCCGTCCAGTCCCGGAAGAATCACTACCTCTGAGGAAGCGAGTGCATTTCTCAGTCGTGCAGGCAGAGAAAGACGGCCCTTGTCGTCAATCTTTCCATCGTACATTCCTGTGAGAAACTGCATTCTTCATCCTTCCTATGGGTACTTTTCCCTATTACAGTTGACACTTTATCCCACTTTATCCCACTTTTCAACACTTTTGTCCTAATTATTATATAAATTAAATACTTTTCTTTATGGATAAGAATATCTTTCTATATAGATCTAAAGGCAGGCCATTAAAAAAAGGCACCCACAAATCATGGATGCCACAATTAAAATGAGTCGATATCATTTCCACTCTTTGAGCTTCGCTTCAATCTTCTCCAATTCCCCTTCCATCTTCTCTCTATTGAGAGTGCTCTTTGCATACGGAAGATTTGCGTTGATGACGAGTTTAGCGTACTCGAGAACACTTACAGCCTCCGTCCTGTCGGAGATAGTGTCGAGTTTGGCATTTACATAGAACGGAGCACCGAGAGAATTGAAGTAACCCTCGTAATATTTATTGAGTTCGCTCGGACTGCTCTTCTTGTCCTTTGCCTTGTTGTATGACTTGAGCATGTTAGAAAATTCCTTACTTCTCTTACTCTGGTTCCAGTTTCTCTCATAGAGCTGCTCGGCAAGTTCGAGATAGTTCGTGCCGTTTGTTCTGTTGACCATGTCCATTGTCGACACACACTTACGTATATATGAGATGGCATAGTTGTTGTTGCCGAAGCTGATCGGGGCTCCCGGGAGGGACTTATAGAGAATTGAAAGAACATACCAGCTGTCCGTTTCAAGTGGGAACGAAGAGAATGAGTCGAGTGCTTCGACTATGAGGCCCTTCATTCCTGCAGCCTTCCCCAGACTGTTGAGTGCGCCGTGCACCTGACCGCATCTTCCGACAGCAGAGCTCAGCCAATGGTAGCCGTTAGGTGTTTCCTTGAGCTGAAGAGACGAATAAGCATAGTAGAAAGCAGATGACTTGTCGCTCTCACCGGGCTTGTCTTTTGCGCTGTAGTCGCCGTACCCCGCAAGCTGCTCTTCTTTACTGAGCTCCCCTTTATCCTTCGCTTCATCGACGAGGGTGAGCTTCGTGCGGCTGAGTCTCCATAGTATTTCGGCCTTGACTGACGAGTCGGTCTCACTCTTAAGAGAAGAAGTGAGATAGTCGAAATCCTTCTGGTAATCATTCTCCCTGTAGTAGATATAGTCACTCTCTTCAGCACTGAAAGATGCAAAAAGAGAAGAGACAATCATGAGTAAACAAAATAAAACACAAAGTTTTTTCATTGAAATCCGTCCTTATAAAAAGTTTCTGTTATTGAGAGATGGAAATCAAGAGAGATTTCTTCTCTTTTAATTCCACGCTGAGTCTCTTTCCGTCTATCTCTGCAGCTCCTTCTCCCATGAGAACTTTCACATTACCGGAAGGGAGAATACCGTGAGAAAGAGAGACTACTCTTTCCTTTCCCCTGTTCAATATGAGAACAAGTGCCTTTTTGTCCCTTATCCTCATTATTGCTACGCCGTCATCATCGACGGGAGAAATTTCTGTTGCAGCATAGTAAAAATCACTCCAGCCTTTTCGTAGAGACCCGAGTTCACGGTAGAAGGAAAGCATATCGCCGTCCATCTTCTCTTTTATCCACTCCATCGGGAACCTCGCTCCTTCCATACTCGTCGTACGGCCCCTGAGGAGAACTTCGTCACCGTAGTAAAGAGAAGGCATACCGGGAAGAATGAATTGTGTCAGAACAACACCTTTATATAGATCGCGGTCGAAAACCTTCCCGTTGTTATGAAGTCTTATGGTGTCATGGGAGTCGATTAAGTTCATCTGCATGAATGGTCCTTCTCCGGGGAGGGAGGAGAGTGCCCTCTTCAAAGCGGAGGCAAGCTCCACTCCCGTCCACGGCTCCTCCGTTTCGGGAGACGAACCGTCCCAGGGAGAGAAGAATCTGTCCCTCTCGCCAAGCCAGCTCCTGAGCGGTCTCGACACTCCATAGTAGTTCATGACGCCGTCCCACATATCGCCTGTGAGATAATCCGGGCTGTCATCCCAGTCCTCCGCGACGATATAGAGATCCTTCTTTACGCTCTTGAGTTCCCGCCTTATCTCGCGCCATACCTCACGGCAGAGCTGAATAGAGCCGCGCCTGCCCACTTCCGGAGCGACATCGAGTCTCCAGCCGTCAATGTTGAAAGGAGAAGATATGTACTTCTTCATGACTGAATCCTTAAGGCGGTACATATAGTCCCTCAAAGTCTGACTTGTATAGTTGAGCTGGGGAAGCGTCTTCACGTCATGCCAGCATAGAGGAGTATTACCGCTATTGAAGAAGTAAAATCCCCTCTCTTCGCTCTCTGGATCATTCATTGCTTTTTCGAGCCATTTGTTCCTGAGTCCCGTATGATTAATCGAAATATCGAGAATGACACGAATCGATGCTTTATGCATTGTCTCGACAAGATGCACGAGGGCCTCGTCTCCCCCGAGCTTTGGGTCTACAGAGAAGAAATCAGTGGTGTCGTACCTGTGAACCGACTCTGATGAGAAAATCGGATTGATGTAGATAGTATTGATCGAGAGAGACTTCAGATAATCAACCTTCTCCTCGATTCCCCTGAGGTCTCCGTTATAGAAATCGCAGCACCTCGACTTATCCCACTCTTCGGGGTCCTCTGTCCAGCGAGGCGTCGTAACTCTTCCCCCGTCGAACTCGTACTCCCCTTCCTCTGCCCCTATACTCTTATCCCCGTTACAGAACCTGTCGGGGAATATCTGGTAACAGGTGGAAGATGCCACCCACTCCGGGGAGGAAGTACCCGTGAGGAGCGAGAAGCGTTCACCCACCGACGGCGTGAACCTTGTGACACCGCTCTTTGAATAATAATAACTTTTGTCATCAACAAAGAAAGCGAAGAAGTAATGAAAGAGAGTATCATCGAGATTAGCGTCCACTTCTGCCGAATACTTAACCATTCCATTGAATGTGCCGTCCTCTTTCATCTCCTCATTCATTACGACCCCTATATTGCTGTCGTATTTGAGTATGACTCTCTCAAGAGGAATGGAAGACGCAATGGATAGTTTTAACTTCTCACCCTTCTTTGGGAAGAGCGGAGAGACGAAATCAGGCGAAAAAGACGAATAGACAAAAGGAAAATTTTCACACATAAAAATACCCCACTCCGATTTTAGCAGAATGGGGATAAAAGAACACTACTCCTGATTATTTCTTAATCAAATCGAAGAAGTGCTGATTAGTCTCTTCGGGGTCGTTTGTACAGATAAGGTCAAGTACAAGGCCCTTGTCTCTGTAGTATGCAATCAAAGGCTCCGTCGACTCCTTATACACATCAAGACGGTGCTTGATAGCCTCGGGCTTGTCGTCATCACGCTGGATGAGATCCTCGCCTGTCTCGTCGTCCTTACCCTCGACACGAGGAGGATTGAAGATGACATGATAGGTGCGTCCCGTGCTCTTGCACATACGTCTCCCGCTCAATCTCTTGATAATCTCCTCTTCACTCAATACGAAGTTGATTACGCCGTCAAGCTCAGTCATCTCCTTGAGAGCGTCGGCCTGTGCGATAGTGCGAGGGAAGCCGTCGAGGATGAAGCCCTTCTTACAGTCATCTTCCTTGAGACGGTTTCTCACCATCTCGATTGTAACTTCGTCAGGAACAAGGGAACCGGAAGCAAGAATCTCCTTGACCTTCTTACCGAGCTCCGTCTCTCCCTTGATGTTAGCTCTGAAGAGATCTCCTGTTGAAATATGAGGAATGCCAAGGTAGTCCTTAGCAACCGCTGCTATTGTGCCCTTCCCTGCGCCGGGAGGGCCTAAAAATACAAGATTCATCTTTAAACCTCACTTTCTTCATTCTAGCAAAAACCAAAGACAAAATGAAAGATGTTTTAATACTACTCAACATTTCTAATTTGGTTTATCTTATATCAGAGGTTTTATATGAGTAATAAAATTATTTTGCATGCACAGGATCTGGATGGATTCCTCCTTGACGAGGACAAGTCAGATATCGAGACTGTCCGTTCACTATACGCTAAGAGCCTGGACGCCTGTTCAAAGCTCGAAAAAGACAACGGCGATGAAGAGGCTAAGAAAGAGCTTACAGAGTCGGCTGGAGAGATCGGAACCTTTTTGAAGGAAGTATGCTCCAAGAACAGCCGCATACACGTCTATTCTTTCGAGACTCCGCGCGAGCAGCACGGAGAAGCAAGCAGAATAATTGCGAAGCTCCGTAACCCGAAAACAGGACATGAGGAATTCCTCTACTACATACAGAGAGCATATGAATTGATGTTCGCCCACTCATTTGCAGACAAGAACCTCAATAACAAGAGAAGCATGATCCAGGTTACTCCTGTAACTAATCCATGCACTAACTATGCAGTACACAGAATCCCCAATGTCGACGATCTGGCTCATTCTTCCGTCATGTGCGTAATGCTCCGCGGAGCCCTCCTCCCGAGTATGATCATCAGTAAGGAGTTCCAGGACTACTCGTCGGATGAAACAATAACTCCCTTTGCACTCTTCAAGATCAAGAGAGACGAGAGCAAGAAGGAAAGCAACATGGACTACGTGCTTGACCTCGACAGGTCATTCTTCAAGCTTGAGGATCTTGATGGAAAGGATCTCATCTTTGCAGACCCGATGAACGCAACGGGCGGCTCACTCGTTACGATTGTAAAATACCTGAAGGAAAACGGAATCAAGCCCAAATCAATCAAATTCATCAATGTAATATCGGCACTGAAAGGGGCTCTCAGAATAACAAGGGCGATAGAAGAAGCTGAAGTATATACACTCTGGATGGACCCCGTCCTCAACGAGCAGGCTTATATCCTCCCCGGTCTCGGAGACGCCGGTGACAGACTCAACGGAATCGACAAGGGAAACGAGCCGAGAAACATGATCCAGCTTATTGCCGACTACGGCTCATCGATCGTCAACCTATACAGAGATCAGGTAATTGAAATTGAAAAGACTGTTCTTGGTTAGTCTATCGATATTGCTCGTCATATCGTGCACGAGCGTAAAGGTGGTGGAGGAGGACAATAAAGAGTCCTCCCTCTACTACTCGTCGCTTCTTGAAGAGAACGAGAGCAGAGACGACAGATACAACTACATCTATTACCTTTATAAAGAAGGAAACCTCGAGGAAGTTATAAAAGAAACGGAGAAGGCGGTATCTGAATACCCGGAGTATTCAAGATTCCTCAAAATAAGAGCACTCGCCTATATAGCCCTCGGAGACGAAGAAAACTATTCACTGACACTCTCCCAGGTTATTCTTCTCGAGCCCTATGACGAGGAGCTCAGAGACCTCCATCTCGACTCTCTCACAGCTCTCGAAAAAAAAGAAGAAGCCGCAGCTTTCGCCAGAGAAACAATCGTCTTCTTCCCCGAGAACAAAAAAGCAATCTCCATCCTCGGAGAAACAAGCGCTTTCTATTCCTACCTCGATTCATTGAACAAAGAAAAAGAAACAGAAAAGGAACCAAACTCATCTCAGGAAACTGAACCTGCTCCTCAGAAGAACGGAGAAAATCCCCCTATAGATAACGCTGGGTCTCAAGTCTGACGAGTCTGTCGCACTCTTCGTTGCCTTCGATTCCGGCGTGTCCCTTGACCCAGGACCAGTTGACAGAGAGCTTATTGTTGAGAGCATCAAGCTCAAGCCAGTACTCGACATTCTTGACGGGGCTTTTCGAACTTGTTCTCCACCCGTTCTTTTTCCACGACTTTATCCATACAGTTATACCGTTTTTGACATATTGGCTGTCGGTGAGTAGTGTGCACTCCGTCTCCCCTTTATCAAGAACATATTTGAGGGCATTTATGACAGCCGTGAGTTCCATCTTATTGTTGGTTGTTTCCTTCTCGCCGCCGCTTCGGGAATATACTATCTTTTCATTCTCGCTGACGGCGAATGCCCAGCCTCCGGGACCGGGATTACCCGAGCACCCTCCATCTGTATAAATAATCATCATCGGACTCCTGTTTTCTTGATAATATGATAGCCGAACTGGGTCCTTACCGGGTGCGAAATGCTTCCCAGCCCCATTCGTCTCACGGCATCTTCGAAGGGACGAACCATCTGTCCCTCCTTGAACCACCCGAGATCTCCGCCCTTCTCCTTTGAGGGACATGTTGAATACTGGTGTGCAAGAGAAGAAAAGCTCTCTCCCTTCTTAATTCTTTCGTACAGCTTATCTGCCGTATCTTTGTCTTTGACAAGTATATGCTGAGCTCTGAATTCCATTCTACTCTCCGAGAATCATCGCCCTGTATGATTTCATCTCTATATCTTCATCCCTCAGGCCAAGTCTATACAACAAGTCATGAAGAGATTTCTGCTCATCCCTGAGCTCCACTTTTTCATTGAAAGGAAGAAGAATCTCCATTTCGAGGAAGTACCCGAGGTTTTTCTCCTTGTTGTCTTCCTTGTATCTGAAACCGCTGACCTCCATGAGTTCAACATGGATTTCGTCGACCATCCATTCCCATCCCGACTTTATCTTTCTGAAATACTTCTCGTATCCGAGGCATTCGAAGAAATCATAGGCACTCTTCTCCTGTGATATATCGACCATGACTTCGTATTCATAGTTGTCCTCGCTGAGAGCATCTTTCTTCATTCTCTTTGCAGTAAACTCAAGTACTCCCTTATTGTTCCTGACCCTCAAAGCCTGGTGTACTTCACCCGGGAGATGAAAATATAGATCGCTCTTATTAACATCTCCCGCCTTACCGTAGAGTGACTCAATCTTCTCCTTGAGGGCAAGAGGATCACCCTTCACATGTGCTTTCAATTCAACTTCACGCATTGTAACTTCCTTTATTTCCAGGGGAAAATCATACTCTTGAGAGAGCGCGGTCCTATTGTGTCCCTCTCCTCTTTCAAGAGTTCATCCCATGATATGTCTTTCTTTGTTTTACCCGGGTTAGCTTCCAGCCAGTCATATTTCTTCATCAATAGTTTCATCATCACGCTTTCCGAGAGCATTATGCCGCCGAGTCCCGGAAGAAGACCGACAGTCAGGATAGATATTATGATATCGACCAAGATATGAAGAAATAGAAAGAGACTTATCAACGGGTTATCGAATGAAACGATAAAAGCTTTTCTAAGTGTCTTCACAGGTCCGTCTCCCGGAAGCATCGTCATAAGAGGAAAATAATACGGGAGAGCAAGAAGGAAAAAGAAGAGGACCCAGAAAAGAATAAGAGCGGGGATTATCCCGAGAATAGAATCAAACGATGTATAGAAAGGTATGGTGAACAAAACCATAAAGGCAAGGAGAAGAATAACAAGGAAAAAGAAAAGAGAGTGCTTTATATTCCTCTTTATCCCTTTCACATAAGAAGACCAGGTATCGCTGATGTAGAAAGCGTAGTTCTTCCCGACTTCAGCCGTCCCCCCGAGAGAGATCGAAACAACTAAAACAAAGAAAAGAATAATTGAATAAAAAAGATAAGGATTCTCTCCAAGCTTATAAAG